>NZ_BAABRU010000013.1 GCF_039545135.1 Herpetosiphon gulosus
ATGTGCAGAAATGTATGAGAGGCACCGTCGAGACGAGACGGACAACTGGGTTGCTGTGGAGGCCGTGTGAACGGTAGAGCAGACAACCGCAGACAGCCGAGCGATCATCGGTTGCCGCGCGTCGGCAGGACGCGGGAGGGCAACGGATGGTGCAGGGACAGGCAGGACGGGACAGTGATGCGCGCGAAGGTGAATGAGGAAGTCGTCAAGGTATGGGTGGTTGGAGTAAGGGCAGCCAAATTGGTACGTGTCGAGGTGGTTGTGCCCCACGCTGCTCCATCCCGAACCAGGCCGTGAACGCGACACACACCGAGGCTACTGCAGCACCCGCTGTGGGAAC
This sequence comes from Herpetosiphon gulosus, assembly GCF_039545135.1. Lineage (NCBI taxonomy): Bacteria > Bacillati > Chloroflexota > Chloroflexia > Herpetosiphonales > Herpetosiphonaceae > Herpetosiphon > Herpetosiphon gulosus. The sequence goes on from NZ_BAABRU010000013.1 coordinate 341, forward strand.
GTAGGAGGATGCGTACCGCTCCACAGAACCCTCGCTAGATAAAATCCAGCGAGGGTTTTTATTGTTTAATCTAAATCCAAGACATGCTCTAAACCACGTTTCAAGCCAACAAATGTATTGACCTTGCGAATTGCCAACAAGGCTCCATCAACATATGGTTCAGCTCCATTGCCCGCCTCGTGGCGCAAAATCAGCTTTTGATCGGGCATGCCGAAAATCGCTTCAATGCTAATGACATAGCCTGGCAAACGGACTGAATGTACCTGTTGCTCTGCCATTCGTGCACCACGGGTTGCTTGGTCGCCTACAATCTCTTCGGTTGGCACGGTTTGGGCTGAATCACGCACTTGGCCTAAGCGATAGGCTAATTCGCGGGCTGTTCCGCTCGGCGCATCGATTTTCTTGTCACTGGCATAATCGATAATTTCGCTATACGGAATGTAACGCGCTGCAATTGTGGCAAATTTTTGCAATAACACCACGGTTAATGCAAAGTTGCCGACCGCTAGCACTCCACGTTGGGCTTTTAGCGCAGCCTCGTGGATTATGGCATAGGCTGCATCATCTAAGCCCGATGTGCCAATCACCACATGCGATCCCTGCGCCAAGGCTTGTAACACATTGTTGAGTGCTACAGCAGGCTTGGTGTATTCAACAAACACATCGCAGGGCTGGCTCAACGCTTCCTCGGCGGTGGCGAATACTGAACAATCCAGCTTAGGCTGATTCAAGACAATACCCAACTGTTGGCCTGCATGGCTACGTGATACTGCTGCAACCAAACTCAAATCATTGGTTTGGGCGATGCCTTGGGCAAGCGCCGAGCCAGCCCAGCCAGTTGCCCCAGCTAAACATACCCGAATTGACATAAAAAATCCTTCTAAATTGTGCCAACTCTATGATACAGGTTAAAGCAAAACCCCCGTTGTTCAGTTGAACAACAGGGGTTTTGGGTTGCCACTTGGGCTGGATTAGAAATCCATGCCGCCCATGCCACCCATACCGCCAGGAGCTGGTGCAGCTTCTTTTTCTGGGATATCGGCGACCAAGGCATCGGTGGTCAAGATCATCGAGGCAATCGAGACGGCGTTTTGCAAGGCCGAGCGAGTTACCTTGGCTGGGTCGATGATACCCATTTCGACCATTGAGCCATATTCGCCAGTGATGACGTTGTAGCCAAGGGTTGAGTCGCCTTGATCTTTTTGCAAGCGGCGCACGGTGTCGATAATCACGGCACCATCTTCACCAGCGTTGCGAGCCAATTGGCGAATTGGTTCTTCCAAGGCGCGGCGCAGAATCAAGACAGCAGCTTTTTCGTCTTGGTTGGCTGGCACAACGCTATCCAAGGCTGGCAACACGCTCAACAAGGCAATCCCGCCACCAGGTACGATACCTTCTTCAACAGCTGCACGAGCGGTTGAGAGCGCATCTTCGACGCGGTGCTTGCGTTCTTTCAATTCTGGCTCGGTTGCAGCACCAACCTTGAGCACTGCCACGCCACCAGCCAATTTGGCCAAGCGTTCTTGCAGTTTCTCGCGATCGAAATCGCTGGTGGTAGTTTCAATTTGAGCACGAATTTGTTCGATCCGAGCTTTGATTGCTTCTTCGTCGCCGCGGCCTTCGATAACCGTGGTTTCGTCTTTGTTGGCAATCACGCGGCGAGCGCGGCCCAAATCTTCGACCGTGGCGCTGTCAAGCTTGCGGCCAATTTCTTCGCTGATAACCGTACCACCGGTGAGGATGGCAATATCTTGCAACATGGCTTTGCGGCGATCGCCGAAGCCAGGCGCTTTGATTGCCAACACGTTGATCGTGCCGCGCAATTTGTTCAACACGAGGGTTGGCAAGGCTTCGCCGTCGATGTCTTCAGCGATAATTACGAAGTTCTTGGTGAATTGCAAGACTTTTTCGAGCACTGGCAAGATTTCTTGGATCGAGCTGATCTTCTTGTCGGTGATCAAAATGTAAGGGTCTTCCAAATCTGATTCCATGCGGTCGCTGTTGGTGACGAAGTAGGCTGAGATGTAGCCACGATCGAATTGCATACCTTCGGTATATTCGGTTTCGTAGCCCAAGCCTTTGCCTTCTTCAACGGTGATAACGCCGTCTTTACCAACTTTGTCCATCACTTCAGCAATCAAATCGCCAATTGACGAATCGGCAGCTGAGATGGTGGCAACGCTTGAGATGTCGGTGCGATCGTTGACTGGCTTGGCCAAATCGCGGATTGCTTGCAACAAAACGGCAGTGCCTTTGTCCAAGCCACGCTTGATCATCATCGAGTTAGCGCCAGCAGCCACTTGGCGTAAGCCTTCGTGGACAATTGCTTGAGCCAAAACGGTTGCGGTGGTCGTACCGTCACCAGCAACATCGTTGGTTTTGGTTGCGGCTTCAACCAACAAGCGAGCGCCCATGTTTTCAAATGGGTCTTTCAATTCGATTTCTTTAGCAACGGTAACGCCGTCGTGGGTTACGGTTGGTGAGCCGAATTTTTTATCGATAGCGACGTTGCGACCGCGTGGCCCCAAGGTCGTCTTAACTGCATCTGCAACCACATCCACGCCACGTTTGAGAGCGCGGCGGGCTTCTTCATTAAAAGCAACTTGCTTTGCCATTGGTAAATAATCCTCCTAAGAAGCGTCGCGAATTAGCCTTAGCCTTGAACGACGGCCAAAATATCTTTTTCAGCCAAAATCAAATAATCTTCGTCGTCCAACTTGATCTCGGTGCCAGCATATTTGGCAAACAGCACCCGATCACCAACTTGCACTGCAACTGGCACGCGCTTGCCGTTATCATCCAACTTGCCTTCACCAACGGCCACAACGAGGCCTTCTTGAGGCTTTTCTTTATTCGCTGTGTCGGGCAGGAACAAGCCACTTTTGGTTTTTTCTTCTTTGGCTTGAGGCTTGATCACCACACGATCGGCCAAGGGGCGAATCCGGAAATCAGACATGGTTATGTGTCCTCCTTAGTTGACCATTTAGCAATCTACTGTGATGAGTGCTAAATCCAAGTGCTAGTGTATGTGGTTCTATTAAGCTTGTCAAGGCTGTGTTTATCACTCTTGGGCTGAGAGTGCTAAAGCGATTTAGCTCATTCTGAAGGGCAAAAATCGTGCTGCTAGCCTGATTTAGCTGCGTTAAGCGATTGTTAGAATTGAGTAAAATCGTAGCAAGCGTGCTCATTTGACCAAGCCTGTTACTTTTTGCGCATCATCAACGATGTATTGAGTGCAAGGCCATTGCAGATTCAGACTATATGAGGAGGCTGATGTATGGCATTGATCCAGCGGCTCGTTGCAGAAACAACGCCATTCGATCAGCAAACTCGTGATGATCATCGTGATGTGGCGTTGGCAGTGGCGGGCGATCATGAGGCCTTTTTGCGCTTGTACCAACGCTATATCACGCCTGTTTATCGGTTTCTGATGGCCCGTTTGCAACAGCACCACGATGCTGAGGAAGTTGCGGCGCTAGCCTTCGAGCGAGCTTGGCAGAGCCTTGCTCAATTCAAGCCCAATGGGCCATTTGTTGGCTGGCTATTTACGATTGTGCGGCGCTGTTTGGTCGATTTCTATCGGCGAGGCCAACGAAGTCGCCAGCAAACCCAATTATCAGCTGAATTGGCGAGCCAGCAAGCTTCGCCCGAATTAACTATGCTTGAGCTTGAACAACAGCGTTTATTGCATCAAGCCCTAGCCCAACTTACCCCTGAACAGCAAGAGTTGCTTCAACTGCGCTTTTTTGCCCAATTGCCTTATGCCACAATTGCCCAAATTCTGGGCAAACGCGAGGCTGCGGTCAAAATGGCCGCCTATCGAGCGCTTGAACAACTCAAACGGAGGCTCACCGATGACCAATCAATCTGAGCTTGAGCATGCTTTGGCTGAGCTAGAAACGAGCGAGCTTGTCCAGCAATTAATCGGGCAATCCCAGCGATTCAGCCCATCACAAGCAACAATTCAACAAATTCAGGCTGGACTCCAGCCACCAATTAAGCGAGGAAATTTCATGCAAACATTGTTTAAACAGCGGCCAGTTCGTGCGCTTGCCATGGCGGCCTGTAGTGTCGCCATGGCCTTGGGATTAGGATTTGGCCTCAATCAACCAACCCATAGCGTTTCAGCCGCCGAGTTGCTACAACGCGCCGAAACCTTTGCTAGCCAGCCAATTGTGGCTAATGGCAAGGCTCGTCATATCGCGATTGAAATTTCGACCACCGGCAGCGATGGTCAAATCGATGAGCATTATCGCGATGAGATTTGGCTGGTGCAAGGCCAATCGCATATTTTGCTCTATCAACCAGCCCGCCAATCGCTGAACGGTCAACCAGTCGGCTATCAAATGGGGCCAACCATCGTCGATGAAAACTACTTTTGGAATTACAACGCCCACGATAATACTTCAGTCAAAGCACCGTTCGACGAATGTTCGATTAGCTTGGAACAATGGGTAGGCAGTGTGGCGTTTGGCTCAGACAGCAATTTCCCCAATGCCACAATCATTGGCACTGAAGAACTTGATGGTCGCCAGCTCACCGTTGTCGATCTTGGCAGCACTATTGGCACAGCTTGGATTGATGCCAATACTGGCCAGATTTGGAAATTTACCAGTAGCCAGACCTATGAAGGCCTGACGACTGAAACCTTGGTGCAATTTACGGTTGATGAAACAGTTGAATTGGATGCGCTGCCCGCTGAATGGCAAACCTATACCGCCCCCGCTGGCAGCCCAATCATCGAGCAAACTACGCCATATTGTATTTACGGCTAGTTTTCAAGCGATTCTAGGCGCAGTACAGTTGCTCCTTGCTCATTGACTTCAACGATCATCACCGCGCAGCCTGCCTCAATTGCTCGGCCACCAAGCGCTCGGGCATTGATGCGGGCTGCGCCTTTTTGATGTTCATAGGCGACTATCCCAAAGCCATCGATGGGCAAAGCTTCGACTACCACGCCCAATTGGCCGATTGGCCCAACTTTGCTTTGCGCCGTACCTGCTTGTTGCACAATGCTGCGTTCGATGATCATTCGATAAAGCAATAAACCAACCGCTAAGCCCCCAGCCAAGGCAATTAAGCCACTTAACCACCAATTGACCCCAGCACCACGGGCCAAAAAGCCCACCCCAGCAGCCGTGATTAGCCAGCTCGCCAAAACCAAAGGCTGAATAAATAACCAACGCGACGAGCGTTGCATCCGTTCGAGCGAAGGCCAGAGCGGCTGGCGGCGAATTTTGGTGATCGCAATAATTGCTAAACCTAAACCGAGCGCCGCCAAATAAAACCATTGATCAAGCGTCAAAATGGCTGATCCTTTCAAGTTGCAAGGGGATGTTAATCATCGAGCTGGGCGCGGCCTGTTTGCAGCCAACGAGCCAAATTTTCACGGCCATTGCGCTGAGCAGTAGCGGCGGCCTGTTGCCAAGCGTAGCCAATCGCATAATGCTCCACCTGCCAGCCTTGGGCGTTGCGTTCGACGATCGCATAGCGGGCATGCGGGCTGCCTGCTTCCATAATATGTGGATAAGGCTGGTCATCATTATACGCAGGGATGCCAACGCTGCCTGGGTTGACGATCAACTGGCCGTTGCTAAGCTGCACGGTGCGGGCGATATGGCTATGACCACAAACGATCAGCGATTGGCTGATGCCTTGAATTGCGACGCAAATTGCTTTCTCAGAATGCAGCAATACCCCGTGCGGTGTGACATGCTCCAGTAAATAGGTGGTGTCGCTGCTTGGTGTTCCGTGGCAGCAAAAGATATCATCAACAATCGCTGTGGCTGGCTGGTTGGCAAGCCAATTGCGCTCGTTTGGGCCTAAATCAGCCTGAACAAAGCGATAACTCAGGTTTTGTTGCTCTGGTGCAACATCCTCAAACAGGATGCGATCTTGGTTGCCACTGATTGAGATGTTGGCAACTTGGGCTAGTTGTTCAGCGCACCAGCGTGGCTGCAACACGCTATACACACTATCACCGAGGTTGATTATCTGATCAACCTTACGCTGACCAAGATCAGTCAAAACAGCGGCTAAAGCCAAGCGATTGCCATGAACATCGGCCAAAAGTGCCCAGCGTGGCATATACAAATCTCCAAATTAAGCTGAATCAGGTAAATTGAACAACCGTTTGATCCAATTGATAAATAATGCAACCGATTCACGTTCTAAATCTAAAGCTGCGTGGTTGCGCTCTATGGCTTTGCTCATTTGGACGACTGGATTTTTCTGCCAAGCCAGCCATGTGAATATTTGGGCTTTACGTAAATCCTTTTCAGTAAACATAAGCGATCTTAAGTCGGCTTTTTCACGGACAGCGCTGATTGTGTGTTGAACTTCTTGCCAGAGCGCATCATCAGGCCGAATCAGGCTGATAAAAAAATCTTCGATTGTGCCTTGATCGCGGTTATTTGGCATAATCCACACGCCGATGCGTGGTTGGTCAACGGCGTGCAGCACTAAACCCTCGACGGGAATGATTGGAGCTACATCAGTGTACGTTTCAGCTAATATCGTATGGACTTGAGCATAGGTTTTTTGAGCATCTTTATCGGCATCAAGAATTAAGCCAATCACAATATCATCATTTTCATCATCTTGTTGCATTAAACGAACCCGTAATTCTTCGATAATTGCGATTTTATCGTGGGTTTGTTGCTGGCTATCATTAAAACCACTGAATATAAATTCTAAATTGTGGATAACTTTTTCTTTACTGCCCGATTGTTCAATACGTAAACGGGTATCATTATGTTTAATAATTAATGCTTTATCATGATCGTCTTGGCTTGGATTATTGATGGTTGAGTTAAGTTTACGCTTGATTAATTCGATCAAAATAAATTTGTCGTTGCTGCCCTCAACCAGAATTAAATTAATCTGTCCCATTGCTAGCGTACCTCAATATCACGTTCGAGGATCACTTGCATATCTTTTTGATTGTATTCAGTTGCAACGATTTTGCCCTTTTTACGACCCAAGCGAATTAATCGCCCTGATTGAGCCGTCTGATTTTTGTTAGTTTTATTAAAGGCATTCAAACATTCTTTATTATGGGTTGTTGCAAATACTTGAACATTCAAGGTTTCAGCCAGCTTGAAAATCAATTTCCATACATCAGGATAGATTGAGTAATGTAGACCATTTTCAATCTCATCAATAATAAAAACCCCATTTTTTGAATTCACTAATGCTAAAATTAATGCAAATATTCTATTAATACCATCACCTAAACTTTTTAGAGGTATAAATTTATCATATCTATTGAGTTTTACGATAGGTATAGGATAAGAAGATGGTTGGCGTGTATTTTTATCATTATTTCGATAGTTAACCATATTTATGGAATTTACATCTGGCTCTATTATTTTTAATGCTTCTATAACATTAGATTCTAAACCATCGATTAGACTTATATCCCTCCATTTTCCTAGTTGCTGTGGATCGATTTTATTTGAATAAATAATATTACAATTAATTTCTAGAGAATCATTAATTATCCTTGAGATTCTTCTATTATACCTATCTATTCTACTATATATCATGCCTTTTCCATTATTGATTCTAAGATTAATTCCTGGAAATGGGTTTTCACTTGAAGAGATATCTTCAAATTTTATTGGTGTACTTATAGGAATGTCATCATCATTAATTTGTCTTTGATACCATTGTGCTTTAAGAGATAAATTTTTTTGAGTATCCTCTCCAATAACTATAGTTTTAGTCGAGTCAGTAAAATCTTCCCTTCCGAAAAAAAGATTTTTTAGTGCAAAAAACTCTTCATAGCTGGATTCATCATCTTGCATACTACCTAAAAGACGATGCTCATCGCGGTCTTTTAAAATATCATAAATAGTTACGCCTGAGCCACGATTGGCATAGAGCAAGATTGCCTCTAAGAGAGAGGTTTTACCAACATTATTTTTACCAACAATCAGGTTTACCCGACCAAGTTGGTTAATCTGAAAGTTTTCAAATCCCCGGAAATTCTGAATGATGAGTGATTTAAGTTGAAGTTCATTAGACATTACATTCCCCTTGCTTGGGCATAGACTCAATTGATCATAGCATAGCGGATGCTGTAAGTCTATTGAAAGCTAGCAGCTAGCAGGGCGGGTGTAGCCGCGATTGAGCCAGTTGATGATCGTGCCACTTTGGTAGAGTTCGAGGCACGAAAGGCTGCCCAGGTCGAATTTCCATTGCCAATAAAGCTTGAGGGGAGTTTGAAATAATTGGCAGCATAACACTTGCAGGCTAGTAGCATGGGCAACCAGTAGGACAGAACGTCCAGCATAGTTTGCAATCAGATCGTTGGTGGCGGTTTGGACTCGTTCAGCTACAGCAAGCAGGGTTTCGCCTTGGGGGGCCGGAATATGCAGGGGATCATTCCAATGGGCGCGGGCTTGCTCAGGAGCTTGATCTAAAACTTGGCGATATGTCAGGCCTTCCCATGCGCCATGATCAATTTCGCGCCAGCGAGGGTCGCTGATTGCTTGATGCTGCGGCAGCGCACGCGCCAGCGTTTCGGCTGTACGACGTGCGCCACTGTGAAGCACAATTTCGGGGGTTTCTTCAACAAGCCACTGCCCAAGCTGGGTAGCTTGAGCCTGACCGCGCTGGCTTAGCCCTTCATCAGCACGACCTTGGTAGCGTCCCGCTTCGTTCCAGGCGGTCGCACCATGGCGGGCTAGCAGCAAACGCAGGCCACGTGGATCGGGCATCGTTACTTGACGCGCTCCAAGATTGCTCGCATGCGTGGGATACATTGCTCAACGTCGGCGATTGAAACCGCACCAACCGAGAGCCGCATCCAGCCGGTTTCTTGGCGCAGGCCGAAGGCTTGGAATGGCACCAAGGCCACGCCTGCTTGCTCCAGCAAAATATCGCCAATTTGGGCATTGCTGGTGATTGGCATGCCATCAAGGCTCTTGCCAACCAAATCGAATTGGGTGGAAAGATAAATCGCCCCTTGAGGTGCAATTGCATCAACTGGCAAACCAGCGGCCTTCATTTCCTGCACGGCGTTGTAGATCAAATTCAAGCGAGCGCGAACTTCGTTATGCATATGCGCATAGAAATTGTCGAGCACATCGATTGAATTCAAAATATGAGCGGTGGCTTCTTGCTCTGGGTGGGGTGCCCACGCGCCAACGTGATTCAAAAAGGCCTTGATGCGGTCGGTGATGTGCGGCGGAGCTACAACCCAGCCAACCCGCAAGCCCGTCGCCGACCACGATTTGGAGATGCCATCAATGAAGATCGTGTAGGCCGACATTTCGGGCATCACTTCAACAGGCGTAACGTGGCGAATATCACCAAGCTGTAATTCCCAATAAATTTGGTCGTAAACCAAATAGAGCAAGCGCAAACCAAGCTCTTTGCGGCGCGTATTTTCGTTAACAATCAACTCGCTAATTTTGCGCAATTCCTCAGGCGAGATCATCGTGCCTGCTGGGTTGAGCGGCGAGTTAATCGAGATCAAGCGTGCTTCTTGGATGAATGGCGCAAGCAGTTCGGCGGTTGGCAAGAAGCCATCTTCAGGGCGAGTTGGCACTTCAATCGCCTTGGAGCCACAGAGATAGGCGTAGTGATTGTTGTTCCACGATGGCACGGGATAGACCACCGTTTCGCCTGGATCGATCAATACGCCATAGGCTGCGTAGAGACCTGGCCGTGCGCCCGAAATAATTTGAATGCTTTCTAAGGGATAGCGCAACCCCAAACGGTGTTCGTAGTGGTTGAGCACAGCTTTGCGCAAGGCCATCACGCCTTCGGCTGGTGGGTAATTGGTGCGGCCAGCGCTATATGATTCAATCGCTGCATCGCGCAACGCTTCAGGAATTGGGAACTGGGAAGGCGCAAAATCACCGACGGTGAAATTACAGACTGTGCGGCCTTGGGCTTGCAACGTGCGGACATTACCGGCAATTCGCAAAATTTCAGAACCAACCATGCCACGCGCCATTGCGGAGATCGATTGGCTGCTCAGTTCGGGTGATTTTGGCTCGAAATAGTGAGCGGCATCAACCGTTTCAATCAGTGTCATTGCTACACTCCTCGGTGTTTGTGAGGAACAGTTTGGCTTGCGGGACGATTTCGCGTCCCTAAGTATAGCAGATGTCATCAGTCAAGCAGCAGCGACAAGTTCGAGCAATCCTGTAGGACAAAGTTGATCCACGAAGGGCACGAAGAGCACGAAGGTTAAGTTTTTGATCCACGAAGGGCACGAAGAACACGAAGGACGATAAGGCTATCGGCTGTTGGCTATCGGGGATTGATTGGCAATACTAACAATTGTTCCGCTAGCCTAGCGCCAATAGCCAATAGCCACATTCCTCTGCGCCTCTGCGTTAAATACAGATTTACGAACGTTATTTTAGCCACAGATTACACAGATTGATGTGATTATCCTGCTATGCTCAATACCTGACCCCTAGCCCCTGATCCCTGACCCCTACTATTTTGCCTTTTGATTTCTGCTTTTTGACTTTCGCTTCATCCCCAATCCTGGATTCTGCGTAGAATACAACTGAAACACATGCTAGGAGTACGCTGATGAAGTTGATTAAACGCCTTGCGCTAGGCTTAGTTTTGCTGCTGATCATTGGGATTGCTGGCTTTGTGCTGTGGGCGAGTAATCCAGCCGCTGCCATGCCAACGGCCAGCGAAGCCTTAGTTTCTGACCAAACCGTCACGGTGTCAGAAGCTGATTGGCTGATTTTTGAGCCAAGCACCACTCCAACTACGGGCCTGATTTTCTACCCTGGGGCACGAGTTGCGCCTGCGGCTTATGCCCCGCTGGCCCATGAATTGGCCAAAGCTGGCTATTTGGTGGTAATTGTGCCAATGCCGCTGAATATGGCGATTTTTGGCTCTAACCGTGCCGATGCGGTGCTGGCGGCCTATCCGCAGATTGCGCATTGGGCGCTTGGCGGCCACTCGTTGGGTGGTGCAATGGCCGCGAAATATACCTATGATCATCCCGATACAATCGATGGCCTGATTCTGCTGGCGGCCTACCCGACGGCCTCGAACAGCTTGGCTGAGCGTGAGCTAGCTAGCAGCATGATTTATGCAAGCAACGATGGCTTGGCAACCTTGGCCGATATTGAAGCAGCCCGCCCATTAATGCCTAGCACGACCCGTTGGGTGGAAATTCAAGGCGGCAATCATGCCCAATTTGGCTGGTATGGTGAGCAATCGGGCGATTTGCCCGCCACAATTAGCCATGCTGAGCAACAACAGCAAACTGTGCAAGCTGCGCTAGACGTATTGCAACAACTTGATCAATAATGCAGCGCTATCTTGAATACCTTGGCTGATTGCATGAATGAACGTTTTCGTTGGTGGCCGACAATTCGGCGCTATCGACTGATATTAATCCTTTTGTTGGTTGGGGCGGCGGCTGTGCGTTTGGGCTTATGGCTGTTGCCAAGCCACCAACCAGCGAATGATGAAGTTGAATACCTCGCGGTTGCCCACGATTTGTTGACAGGCCAAGGCTGGCGTTTTTATGCTGCTTACCCTTGGCTGCGTGCCCCGTTATACCCGCTGTATCTGGCAGCAACGCTCTGGTTGAGCAACAACGACCCGCAAATTGCCTTGCTATTTAATATCGGCCTGAGCCTGATTCACCTATGGTTGCTATGGTTGCTTGGGCGCGAGTGGGCTGGCGATCATCCGCAGGCTGAAAAAGTTGGGCTGTGGACGGCTGGTTTGGCCAGTGGGTTGTTGACCTTGGCAACCTTTGCCAATTTATGGATGAGCGAAACACTTTGGAATGTGCTTTGGGCTAGTAGTTTGTTGCTGCTGCTACGTTGGCATCGGACGAAACAATTACGTTTTGCCTTGGCCGCTGGCTTGACGATTGGCCTGACGATTCTGACCCGCTCGTTGCCCTTGGCCTTTGTGCCAGTGCTGATTGGCTGGATGTGCTGGAATTGGCGTGGTTGGCGTAGTTTGCAGCATGGTTTGGCCTTGGGCTTGGTAACCTGTGCGGTGGTTGCGCCATGGTCGCTGCGCAATTGGCTGGCCTATGGGCGTTTGATTACGGTCGAAACTGGCTTTGCCTACAATCTGTGGGCGTTTAGTGAGCCAGCGCTTGAGCTAAGCGAAATCAACACCATTCTCGCGGCGATTCCTAATCCAGCGGAACGGGCTGATTATGCTTCGGCCAAAGGACGCGAGTTATTGGCAGCTGATCCGAGCATCTTGGCACGAAAACCTTGGACGAATACGGTGTATCTCTGGCGCATCAAGCCAATTGAAGATCGCTTTATTCAGGCCAATTATTATAGTGATGTAGCCTTACCCTACTTAATCGCTGCCTTGATTTTCGATGATTTGTGGTATGTGCTGTGTGTTGTATTAGCATTATGGGGCTTTGCGCGTGCCCCGCGTGATGCCCGCTGGTGGCTGGCCTTGCTGTGGGTTGGCTATATCGTTGGTAGCACCATGTTTACCCACGGCGAAGCGCGATATCGCCAGTTTTTCTGGCCAATCATGCTAATTTACGCCGCGTTTAGTTTGGCCAAATTACGGGTAACTACGCCAATTTGGCAACGCTTGGGGGCAACTGCCCTCGGCCTAATTATTGGGTGGGTGATTATTGATCATTCGCCGTGGCAATTGCTGCAACAGCAAATTAGACGTGGTTGGTGGCGCTGGCAAGCCGACCAAGCCTTAGCAGCTGGTGATTTGGCTCAAGCTGAAGCTGCAAGTTTGCGGGCACTCAATAGTTTGCCTTCGGCTGATGGTTGGCTGGCGTTTGCTCAGATCAAAGAGCAATCGGGCCAATTTGATGCGGCGGTGCAAGCCTATATTGCTGCGGTCAATCACAACCGCGATTATCCCTTGGCGAGCTATCAATTGGGCCACTATCTGCTGCAGCGCAACGATCGAGCGGCGGCGCGTGAGGCATGGGCAAACCCCTATATTGATCGCACGAGTCTGCTGGATTGGGCTTGGCGTGTAGCCGATCGTCCAGCCGAACATCAGGTTGATCTGGGGGCTGGCTTGGATATTGGCTTGATCGCAGGATTTTATCCAGCTGAAATCCTCGCTGAGAGCACTGCCCGTTGGTCAACTGCGCATGCTCGCTTGCGCCTGCCTGCTGGTGAGGCTGGCGTTGTACGTTTGCGCATTGCCAATCCACGGCCAGGCGATGCACCAGCGGCAAACCTGCGAATCTGTGTTGCTGAGCAGCAATGCATCCAACTCGATCAACTTGGGGCTGAGTGGCGGGTGCTGCATCTGCCAATTGCTGCGAGTTCGAATGAACGTCAAATTGAACTATTAACTCAGCCATGGCACGCGCCAAACGACCAACGTCAGCTTGGCATTGTAGTGGATTGGGTTGAATTAGCGAGGTAAGTATGCGCCGTTATTGGTTGATTGGGATTGGCTTGGCCTTGGTGGTAGCCTCGGTGCTGTTTGCGCGTCCGCTCAGCCAACGGGCTTTTGTACCGATCGCCCAACGCAATTCATGGTGGCAACCAAGCGTCAATTCGACCATGCAACTTCAATTTACGGGCACGCCGCTGAATCTTGGAGTTGACGTAACGGTCTATGATTTGGATTTGTTTGATACCAGCAGCGCGACGGTGAGCCAACTGCATAGCCAAGGCCGCAAAGTTGTGTGCTATATCAATGTTGGCGCTTGGGAAGATTGGCGCGATGATGCCGCTTCGTTTCCGAGTAGTGTGTTGGGCAACGATTATGATGGCTGGCCAGGTGAAAAATGGCTTGATATTCGTCAAATTGATTTGCTTGCGCCAATTATGCGAGCACGCATGGATTCGTGTAAAAACAAAGGCTTTGATGGCATCGAGCCAGATAATATCAATGGCTACCAAAATAATACTGGGTTTCCCTTGACCGCTAACGATCAGTTGATTTTTAATCGCTGGCTGGCTAACGAAGCGCATAACCGTGGCCTATCGATTGGCCTAAAAAACGATTCCGAGCAAATCAGCGAACTGATCGATTATTACGATTGGGCATTAACTGAAGATTGTTTTGATCAAGGCTGGTGTGCCGAATTAAGCCCATTTATCGCCGCAGGCAAGCCTGTTTTTGCGGTTGAATATACTGATACTGGTATTCAAACCAGCCAATTTTGCCCGCAAGCCCGCCAATTAGGAATTAATGCCATGCTCAAACATCGCGAACTCGATGCTTATCGAGTTGGCTGTGAACAGTAGCAAACGAGGGATCAGGGGTCAGGATTCAGGGGTTAGGCGATTAGGTTTTGATCCACGAAGGACACGAAGAGCACGAAGGACGAGGGTTAAGTGAGCTGGGGTCAGGGAGCAGCTTGGCCGTGCTGGGCTGAAACCTGACCCCTAACCCCCGACCCCTGACCCCTGACCCCTCAGTCTGCATTTCGATCCAATGACACAGCGTGCTACAATGGTTGCCATGACAGAATTCAAGCAACGGTGCTTCGCTATATGCCATCAACCAAGTATTATGCCTATCTCCAAACTTTTCAGGTCAAACGCTTGGAACGCGATTACAAATATCTCCTTGCCGAGCCGCAATATCATGGTTTAGCCCAATTTTTCCTTGAAGATATGTATGGGCCATATGATTTTCATGCTCGCGATACCCAAGCCCGTCGTTTGCACCAATTTATTCACTTGGCTCCTGGTCTGAGCATCGAAGATATTGAGGTGACCCTCGATTTGCTCAATCTGACGGTCAGGCTTGATCAACAAGTCGCTGATTGGCTTGAACATAATAACTTCACGATTCCGTTTACCGAGGCGCAATATGAAGAGGCCTATTATCGGGTCAATAGTTTTGAGCCAAGGGTGCGCCAAATCGAGCTAATTAACGAATCGTTGCGGCGAGTGCATCGTTTATCAAAAATTAGCCTGCTTGGTGCAGCCCTCAACAATACCAAAACCTTTGCCAAATTGATGGGCATGGGCGAGTTGCATCGCTTTTTACGGCGCGGCTATCATGCACTCCTTCCAGTTCAGGATCTCAAGCCATTTTTGACTGAAGTTACCCACACCGAACTTGATCGGCTTAAACGAATTTATCGCTTGATGTAGCCCAAGACTTGTAATGCGCGTTCGGCCTCGGCATGCTCGTTCCATTCGATGTCGCCGTTGGCATAGATGATATTGCCTTCGTGGCCCTTACCCAGCAAGAGCACCACATCGCCAGCTTGGGCGGTCGCCAGTGCTTGCTCAATTGCAGTCCGACGGTCGGGAATAAGCCAGCAATTGTGATCAATAATTTTGCCCTGAGCCTGTGCGCCAGCAGCAATTTCCTGCAAAATCTGTAGTGAATCCTCGGCCCGTGGATCTTCATCGGTGAGGTAGAGCAAATCGCACCATTTGGCGGCAATTTGGCCTTGAATCGGGCGCTTGGCCAGATCGCGCTCACCTGCTGAGCCAAATACCGCAATCAAACGACCTTGAGTCAAGGGCCGCAGCATACTCATCACTTGCTCAAATGAATCGGGGTTATGGGCATAATCAACCAGCACGCTAAATGGCTGGCCAAGCTCAACTTGCTCCATGCGCCCGTTGATGCCTGGAATTGCCTCAAGCCGCTGAATTGCTGCCGCCAGATCAACGCCTCGCGCCACACACACGCTCAGTGCCGCCAACACATTGTAAACATAAAACGTGCCAACTAATTGCAAATTAAGTGCAAATGTGCCTTGCGGCGTGATTGCGCTAAACCGCAAGCCCTTGCTAGTTGAGACAATTTCGGTAGCGCGGAGATCGGCCTCAGCATGAATTGCATAGCTCAAATGCCGCACCTGATCGCCAGCTGCCACCCGAAATTGGGCTGCATGGGGATCATCGGCATTAACGATTGCGACTTTTTCGACTGGCGTTGTTTGACCAAGGATCGATTTTTGGCTGAGGCTAGTGGCGAGCAACTGAAACAGCTGGGCTTTATCAGCACGATATTGCTCAACCGTGCCATGATAATCAAGGTGCTCATGGGTCACATTAGTAATCAAAGCCACATCATAAGCACAATCGCCCAGCCGATTCCAGCGTGGCGAGAGACCATGCGACGTGCTTTCGACCACGGCATAGCGACAACCAGCCTCGACCATCTCGCGCAGCATTGCCTGAATTTCCAAAGCTTCGGGGGTCGATTGGCGGGTTTTGTTGGCCCATTGGCGCTGGCCAATTTTAAAATCGACGGTGCTCATAAAGCCCACCAACTCGCCGCTGGCTTCTAAAGCCGCAGCAGTTAAAAAGGTGGTCGTCGTTTTGCCTTTCGAGCCAGTAATCCCCACAACTTCTAATTGTTGGGCCGGATAATCATAAAAGGCTGCGGCAATCGGCGAGAGCGCAACCTTAGCATCAGCAACCAAAGCTGAGGGAATTGTAGTAGGTGGCGCTTGATTGGGATCATCATAAACCACTGCCACCGCGCCTTGCTCCAAGGCAGTTGCAATATAACGATGGCCATCAACATGCACCCCTTTGATCGCCACAAATAGCGCTCCAGGGGTAACTTTGCGCGAATCATAGGCCACATTGCTAATTGCAACGTGATGATCACCGGACGCTTGATGGGTAATATGCAGCAAAAGTTCAGCGAACGATTTCATTGATTGTTCCTATTCAGAGCGACGGCGCTGCCAAAGCCAATACGCCGGACGCAAGAAAACGCGATCATAGGCTGGCAGATAGCGGACTGGTTGACCGCCCCAGCCTTTTTTAAAGCGATAGACTCCTGCCATGCCGGTTGCTTGAGCCGCTTGCTCCAAGCGTTCACGTTCCGCTGGTTCAGTCGTGGCTTCAAGCGCCAAAAAGGCCTCGGGAATGCCCCAAAAATCGTAAAGCGAGCAGCCGCGTTGTTTAGCCCAAGTAATTGCAGCCCATTGCAAGGCATGGCTGGCGGCAAATTTCAAGCCTTCTTCATTCGTGCCACTATACATATATTGGGCTTCAGCGCCTTGAGCAAACACCAAAAAGCTGCCAATTACGCGGCCTTCGCGCTCAGCGATCAGCAACCGTGCTGCGCCATCAGCTTGATCGCCGCCAAACAAACGCCAAGCCTGCGCATAATACTCGCGGCTGTGAATGCCAAAATTGGCGCGTTGGCTGGTGGCTTGCATAATCGCATAAAACTGATCAAGATCGGCCTCGGTTGTGCCAACTCGAATGGTTACACCCTGACGCTCGGCACGGCGTACATCAGCGCGATGGCCTTTGCTACACTGGGCTTGCAAGTTCGCCAACTCTGGTTGAAGATCGAGGTGAATTGAGGCGCTTGGTTGCATACTGCGCGATTGCTCGTAGCCCGCCAGCAACAGCTCAGAATGCAGTTGATCAGCGGCTCCAGCATCAAGCAGATTTGGCTCCAAGCGCAAAAATGTCGCCCAACGTTTGCGAGCCAAGCGCTCTAAGCTTTGCAACAACAAACGATTGGCGGCCTGATCAGCTGACCAAATTGGGCCACGCGGCACATAGGCCACCCGCAAACCATATTGCGAACGCCACAAAACCTGTGCTCCGGCGCAAAACCCATGCTGGTTGTAGATTGCAATCCGTTGGGGTTGCCAACCAAATTGAGCTTTGAGTTGGCCCCATTCAGCGCGTTGCAAAAGATGCACAGCGGGGTTGGCCGCTAGTTCTGCCGACCATTGAGCGGCATCAAGCTCGCGTAGCGCAAAACTCACACTTGGCCTCCTCGCCATAAGCGTTCAGCAAAGCCTTGTTCGGCCACACTTGCCGCATACGTGCTCAGTTCTTGCTCCATCGCCGCAACTGTGCCAAATAATTCAAAGATTTGGCTAGCGTAATCGGCAACTGAGGCCAGCTTGATCGCCAACGTTTGATCAATCGCAATCACTTGATCGAGGATTGGTTGCACTTCAGCCAAGCGTTGATCACGTGCATTATTGCGGGCCGAATAGGGCAAATCTTCATACCAGCGCAGATTTGCTAGCACTTTGGCCGCTACGCCATGAGTAATTTGATGATCGACGTGATTGCCCACCGCCAAGGGTGCGTACCAGGTTGCGTTGGGATATTGCTGGGCGAGAGCTTGAAGTTGGCTGGTAAGACTAGTCCAAAGCAAATCATCGGCAATCGGTGTGCCAAAAATGGCGGCGGCTGAATCATAAGCAGCATGGCGATAGATTGCGTCGTGTTGCTCAAGAAATAGTAAATCGGCTCCGAGGCGCTGGGCAGCGGCTTGATCTTCGGCGCGACGAATCGCAATTGGATCGCTGGCAGCGCCCCAACGTTCGTGCAGATAAGCCGCAAAACTATTGAGTTCGCCACTGGGCGGAGCACTACAAATGGTGACGATCAAACAAGGTTCGCCAGCGGCCTGCCAACCGGCCAATGCTCCGCCAAGCGAGAGCGCTGCATCATCGAAATGCGGCGATAAACAAATGTGTTGATACATAAGAACATAGAACATAGAACATAGAGCATAGGTGCCTTATGGGTATGTTCAGCTCCTTATTACTAAATGAGGGGTCAGGGATTAGGGGCTAGGGATCAGAGCGTTGAAACTAGGAAGAATACGAAGAGCGCGAAGGCTTCGTTTTTAAGCCACGAATTGCACGAATTGGCACGAAGGTTTCATGTCCCACAATTCAGTGCCAATTCCCCTAATCCCTGACCCCTGATCCCTAACACCCTCTGCGTTAACATCGCCAATCCCCTCTTTCATCCCTCATCCCTCATAATTCATCCTTCGGTTACTCGTCCTCGTCGTCGCCATACCAATATTCATCCTCGTCCTCATCGTCGTCGAGGGGCAACGATTGGATGGGATCGTCGAAGAATTGCAATTCTTTGAGGGCTTCGGCAGCGGCTTCACGCCGAACGCCTTCTGAATCGTTGACTAATTGTTCGAGAAAGCGTCGCGCAGCAGTGCCACCAATTTGGCCCAATGCCCAAATTGCGGTTGTAGCAACTTCAACATCGCCATCAGCGGTAGCTCGCGCCACGTGGTTAACAATCGATTCGGCTAAATCGCCAAGTTCACCAGCAGCCCGCACCGCCTCGAAGCGCAACAAAGGCTCGTTGGAACGTAAACTAGTCGTAATTGTTGGCAACCATTGATCTAAGCCAGTGCGACCCATGGCACACAGGGCGGCGGCCTGCCAACCATCATCAAGCCGTTGATGGGCTGCCCCAACTTCCTGATTGACCCGTGGATCGCTATCGGCCAAATAGCCCAAGGTTTCTAGCAAGCGTTGACGCACCAAGGTCGAGGTTTGGCGATCATCAAAAGCGGCCCAGAGCGTTTGCAATAATTCGGTGTTGGTACGCTGATCAAGGTTGCCTTCGCCTGCGCGTAAGGCCCATGCGCCAAGCGTGATCGCCGCATTAGCTCGCACCCCATCATCGGAATCAGTTGTGAGCAATTCGCTTAAACGGCGCAAACTTGAGCGGCGCGTATCTTCGGCCATGCCCTTGACCGCTGCAATGCGAATTGTGGGATCTTGGTCAGTCAACAAAATGCTAAATACGGCGCGAAAATCAAGCTCAAGGCTGGCTTCGCCAACCTCCTGCATAGCTTGAGCTAAATTACGCCGATGGCTTGGCTCGATCCGTGGCCATTCAATTTCAAAAATCTCAGTTTCATCTTGGTCGAGGTCGTTAAAAACTTTGAGTTCACTCAACACAATTGGGCGATTATGGTCGCCAATTTCGGCCAAGGCTTCCTCAATATCGCGTTCATTTTGTTCTTCAGTCATAGGTCACCTTCGTGATAGCATTGCGTTTAAGTCTACCACGGATACTATTTCCTTAGCCTCGCTTCCACACTGTGGGCGAGACTTATGGGAATTGGTTTTAATCGAATTATTAGCAGAATTCAAGGATGGTGATCACCACCCTTCCGTCGCATCTCAAGGCGGTAGACACAGGGCTTTAATCCCCCTGTACCCCCTCAAGGGCAATTATTGAGTGTTATGCATTCACCGATGAACCTCAAGATAAGTGGTTCAAAGGCAAAACCTACCCTTGTTAGGGGTGAAGGGATTCTGACACCTAGCCCCTAACAAGGGTAGGTTTATAGTGTTAACAACGACCAGCATGCCCTCACCCCCTAACCCCCTCTCCCGCCCGCGATGCGAGGGGGAACTGCTCCAGGAGTGCTCCCCTCGCCCGCCGCCGTGGGAGAGGGGCTGGGGGTGAGGGCACAAAAACATAACACCTAGCCCCTGACCACTAGTCCCTCGTCTACTTCCGTTCGTAGCGGCGCACTTCGAGATCAGGTCGCAAGCGGCCTTGTTGCTCCTCGCCAAGCGTTTCCTCGCTGGGCACGGTAATGGTGTCGGGGTCGCCATCGGAGATAAATTTGAGATCAGGCCGTTCTTCAAACAATTGATACCAATATTCTAATTGTGAATCAACCGCTTGAGTGCGGCGAATATGGTAAGGATCGAAATTTTGCGAATAGGGCGAAGGGCTAGCACCACCAGTGACATCGACGGCAGCGCTTAATGTGTAGCTCTCGCCTTCGGATTCGCCTTCGCGTACCAAGCTTTCATCCTCGGGAAACATACCCAAGGGATAGCTCAGACTTGTAACCTTATAGCCATCGCCAATACGTTCCTCAAGTTCTTTGATCGAGAAGGCCAATTGCCATTGAATTTGTTCAGCATCAGCTTCGTCGAGGCGTTGATGGGTGTAGGTATGCGTACCAACTTCGCCTCCCAAGGCCACAATTTCTTGCAGTTTTTGGGTGGCAAGCTCGGGCTGACCAAACAAAACCCGCTCTTTCACATCAACATCGATCAACGGGAAGAAAACGGCAATCGCTGGAAAGTCGGGGTGTTCGGCGGCAAACGCTTGCAAAATGCCCATGGCTGAGGTTGGGTCGAGCGTCCCATCGTCAAGGTAACGGAACTGACCATCCGATGAATCATCAAAGGTCAAAACAACTGGCGATTTGCCCAGCGGCACGCTAATGTTGTTATCAACCAAATCACGTAAAGTTATTGGGTAAAAATTATTAGCATACAACCACTCTAAATCCTTGCGCAAATTTTCGGGCGAGCGGCTATAGTCTGCATCAGGAGATTCAATTAAGTGATATTCTAAGACCAAAACCCAGCCAATCTCATTCGGTGCATACTTCGCGAGATCTGCATCGCTGAGGCCAGCAGGGGTTGGTGAAGCTTCAGAGGTTGCTGTTGCAGCCAAGGTGGGCGAAGCAGCCGTCGTTGGCGAGGCGGCAGTGGTTGGGCTAGCAGCAACAGTTGTGGTTGCAGTTGGAGCTTGGGTTTGCGGTGCTTGCGTGGCAGTACCCTGACCACAACTCAACAACACCCCACCCAGCGTCAAACCCCACAGTCCACGAATCCAACGTCGAATCATGCCTACAGTACTCCTTATCTTTGCGATCATCAGCACGATCTTGTGCTATTATCGTGCGCGATTCTATATAATCATCATACTCGATCTTGCCGACCCACCGTAGCGCTAGAGAAGCGTGAGAAGCTGACAAATTCCTGAGACAGTTCCGCCAATATGCGGTTTGTTAACTGGAGGACTGCCCATGGCCTTCGCCACACCCGAACAGGTGCATCGTTACCCTCGTCGGTTCAAATGGATTTTTGAGGTGCTTTGTACTGTCCTCATTGTAGTTGCTGTGGTGCGTTGGGGACGTGCCGTTTTGCAGTATCTCTGGGATAGCCGCAACATCAATGCTGCCTTCGAGGCCCGCGACACGTTTTATGAACCTTTGGTCAACTGGTTTAATCAAACTGGAACGACCCGCCCACGCCTGCGCGAACTGACTGATGTTGCGCCCTATTTTGGTTGGCTGGGCTTAACCTTGCTCGTGGTTGTCTTTGTTCGTAATTTCTTCCCCACCATTCGCACGAGCAGCCGTGGTATTTTAATTGAATGGGGCAATAGTTGGTTACCCGTCGGTTGGGAGCAAGTTAATGGGCTGCGTGTTACCGAAGATCTTTCGGGTGAACGCTTTGTAGTGCTGCTCCAAACCAATAATAAGGCCTTGACAGGTTGGCATCGCTTTTACAGTGTGCTCTATCGGTTTAGTTTACGCCGGGGCATTTTGATTACCTCGGGCATCTCCGATTTTCTGCCGTTGGTGCGGATGCTCACCAGTGAGTTGGAACAGGTGGCTCGCCAAACTAAACAGCCAGCAGTTAAGCTCGATGAAAAGGCTTCCTCGCCCTTGTTTCAATTGCTGCTCAGTCCAGCTGGTTTCTTTAGTCGCCGCTCTAAGAGCGATAAAGACTATGTTGAGTATGCGACCCAAGCGGGCCTAACTGCCCAACCTGGTCGAGTTGCCAGCATTATGGCGACGTATCCCAAACGGATCAGCAGCTTGCTGGTGATTGGGACGGCGGTGATGGCGGTGCTGGGGCTGTTGCGCGTGCTCGAAATGTTGCGCCAATGGATTGGCCTAAGTTTTGGCGTAGGCGGCATTTTCAACAGCACCCCTTTACCACTTGATCAAAGTGCTTGGTGGTTGCCAGTCGCCGCTATATTGTTGCTGGTGGTGTTAATTCCGATTTTGGTGGTAATCCGCAATATTCTGCCCGATATAGAATCGCGCCAAGAAGGCTTGATGGTGCGTTATTTCAACCGTTGGCTCCTCGTGCGCTGGGAAGAAATTATCGCAGTCAAAACTGCCAGCCTCTCGGAAAATAACCATGTGATGCTGATCCAAACGACGAATCAGAGTTTGAAGTTGATGCACCATATTTCATCGTTGCTGTTCGATGGCTCGAATGCGCGAGGCGTGCTGTTAACGTCAGCCTTGAGTGTCTACGATCCATTGGTGCAGCAAATTGTGCTCGAAGTTTCACGTCGCCAACGGCCTAACGATCAAGATGAAGGCATTTTGACCGAAGATGCTCCAGCTTGGTTGTTACGCTTGATGTTCAAGCCTAGCGATGCAATCGATCGCATGGTTTCGAATATTTTGCGCCGCGAAGATAGTACCAAAATTAAATTTGATACGATGATGACGTTGGGTCGGCCAATGGTTTGGCTGGCGGCAATTCCTACATTAATGCTGCTAGTTGAGCGCCATATCAACGGTGTGCACTATCCAACGGTCAATTCAATTATTAATGTATTGGTGTTTGTCTTTATCTGTTTGTTGGAATACCCAATTGCGGCGGCTGTGGCCCAATTTAGCGAACGCAATATGGATGGCGATGCCCATCTAGCCCGTCCATTTTACCTCTATCCAACTGCCCAATTGCCGCGAATTGTGGTGATGTTGGGGGCATTGTTGCTGCTGGTATTGAACGTGCCCCTGCTGCCAGTGCTGCTCTGGATTGGCGCAGCAATTTGGTCGTTTCTTTTGACCGCTGGTTTGTGGGAAGGGCTATATGGCTGGAGTGGTGGTAAATTATTAGGCATCGGCGCAATTCCAGCGATTATTCAGGTGTTGGCCTTGATGATGTGGGCTTCGATGAGTTAATTGATCTTGCTAGCACCGCAGAGGGCGCTCAATCTTAGCGCTCTCTGCGGTTTTTTGTTGCGAGGAGCAGTTATGCAATCCTATGATTTGATTATTATCGGGGCTGGTCCAAGTGGCCTCAGCGCGGCGATTGCAGCGCAGCAAGCGGGCTTGAGCTATCTGGTGCTTGAGCGCGGCGCAATCACCAACACGATTATTGATTATCCGCTGCAAACGGTGTTTTTTAGCACAGCCCCCAATTTAACGATTGGCAATGTGCCGTGGAGCAGCATTCATCCGCATCCAACTCGTACCGAAGCGTTGGCCTATTATCGCGGCGTGGTCGAGCATTTTCAATTAAATGTTCAGATGTATGAGCCTGTGCAAGCCTTGGAACGCTTGGCCGATGGCTCGTTTCAAATCCACACGACCCGTCGCGACCAAACCAGCATCAGTTATAGTTCGCAGGCTGTGATTGTTGCCAGCGGCTCGTATGATACGCCCAATCAGTTGGGAATTGTCGGCGCTGAACTAGCCAAAGTTAAGCATTATTATCGTGAGGGCCACCCCTTCTATCGCCAAAACGTTGCGGTGATTGGCGGAGGCAATTCAGCTGCCGAAGCTGCGCTCGATTTATATTATCACGGCGCAAATGTCACGATCATTCATCAATTTGCTGGTTTAGATCAACGGATCAAGCCATGGATTGCCGCCGATTTGAAGGCTTGGATCGAAGCTGGCAAGATTCAGACTTTTTGGCAAGCCAAGCTCAGGGCAATCACCCCAACCAGCATCCAAATTACTGCTGCTGATGGCTCGCAACACGAACAAGCCAACGATTGGGTTTTTGCCTTGATTGGCTATCGACCGAACACCAGCATGCTCGAAGCAGTTGGCGTTACGGTTGATCAGGATGCTGTGCCAAGCCATAACCCAACCACCTTTGAAACCAATGTGCCCAATCTATTTATCGCTGGTGTGTTGGCGGCGGGAGCACACCCCAGCAAAATCTTTATTGAAAATGGCCGTGAGCATGGCCCAGCGATTATCGCCGAGTTGCGCCAACGTTGGGCAGGGCCGCGCTAATGGAAATTGAAGGGTTTCGTTGGTTGTTGAGCGACGCTGGTCAACAACTTTTGGCTGAACTTAGCAATGATCGTGATTTGAATGAAGCTAACTTTTTGCGCTACACCACCAAATTGCGCAAGCACTACCCAGCCGAGGCGGTGACGGCGGCTTTGGAAACCAGCTTATTGCGTCGCGCCGCCCAAGCTAAATTTCCCCAAGCCAGCCAACTATATTTTACCCGCGAGGCCTTGGAGCAAGCTACACCATGGCTGGTCGCTAACTATCGCCAACGTCATTTTGCGGCTGGTTCACGCTTGGTCGATTTGGGTTGCTCGATTGGCGGCGATGCCTTGGCCTTAGCGCAAAGTTGCTCAGTTTTAGCGATTGATCGTGATCCATTGCGTTTGGCGCTACTCGAAGCCAATGCTCAGGCGCTTGGGCTAAGCCACCAAATCATCATCCAAGCAGCAGATTTTACCACGCTAGAATTTGCGGGTTACGCTGGTTTGTTTATCGATCCGGCGCGGCGCAGCAATGGCAAGCGTATTTGGGATGTTGAGCACTATCAGCCGCCGCTTTCAACCTTAGAGCGTTGGCGTGGGCAAGTGCCAATTCATGGGGCTAAAGTTGCCCCTGGTATTCCCGATGAAGCCGTGCCTGCTGGCTACGATCTTGAGTTTATTTCGCTTGATGGCGATTTACGCGAGGCTAGTTTGTGGTGGCAAGCAGGCCAAGTTGGCGGGCAACGCAAGGCAGTTGTGCTCAGCAGCGCTGGCGCTGAACATAGCTTAATTGCCGATCCCTCCCAAGCCGCCGCTGCACTCAGCGAGCCACTGGCCTATTTGTACGAGCCTGATCCAGCGGTGATTCGGGCGCACGCCGTAGCTGATATTGCCAATCAGTTAAATTTAACCCAATTTGATCCCAGCATTGCTTACCTTACCAGCGATTGCTTGGTGCAATCGCCATTTCTGCGAGTGTGGCAAATTGAGCAATGGCTACCGTTTAATTTGAAAGCTCTGCGCCAAATCTTACAAGAGCGCGAGATTGGCCGGGTGACCGTCAAAAAGCGTGGTTCGCCGATTACGCCCGAAGAATTAAGCAAACAACTACGCTTGAAGGGCCGCTATGAACAAACCTTGGTGCTGACCAAACTGCAAGGCCAGCCAATTGTGCTGTTGGTAAAATTGCTTTAAGTTGCGCTCTATCTGCTGCATATCAGCTACATATCAGCTACATTTGTTGCCAAAACGACTATAAACTACGTCTTAGGTGTAACGTCGGATTGATCTAAATCTTGATCCCTCACCCCCTAGCCTCCGCTCCCGCCTAGTGAGGCGAGGGGAAACCACTGCATCATGACGATTGGAACGCCCCTCTCTCGCCGCAGTGGGAGAGGGGTCGGGGGTGAGGGTATTACACTGAGGTATAAACCAGATTGTAGGAGGTTGACATGGCAGCAGCACTTTCGCGCCGTAGTTTTCTGAAAATAATGGGCTATTCGACCTTGGCAACGACCGCCACGACGCTGGGAGCCGCCGCATATGGCTTTCAAGTTGAGGCCGAATGGCTGGGCATCCACGAAGAAACGATTGTTTTGCCGCGTTTGGCCAGTGCTTACGATGGCTATCGCATCGCCCATTTGAGCGATATTCATATTGATGATGTCTTGATGACCCGTGAGCATTGGTTGACCACCGTGCGCATGGTCAACGCCCAAAAACCAGATTTGGTCGCGATCTCAGGCGATTTCATCACCCATGATCCCAGCCGTTTCACCGAAGATTTAGCAGCTGGCTTGGCCATGCTCGAAGCGCCTGATGGGGTGGTGGGCGTTTTGGGTAACCACGATTATTGGGGCGATGGCAATGGCGAGACCGTGCGTCAAGTGTTGCGGGCAACCGGCATTCACGATCTAACCAATCGTGCGATCAGCCTGAATCGTGGTTCGAGCAAGTTGCACTTGGCTGGCCACGACGATCTTTGGCCCAACCCGATTGGCCCCAACGACCTGAGCACCATGAAACCAGTGCTTGATCGTTTGGTCGCTGAATTGCCCAAGACTGATGCAGCGATTATCTTGGTGCACGAGCCTGATACCGCCGATTTCACCGCCAGCTACAATCGTTTTGATTTGCAGCTTTCCGGCCATGCCCACGGCGGCCAAGTGCGCGTGCCTGTCAAAGGCGCATTGCTACTACCCTACTTGGGTATGCGCTACCCCGACCATCGCTATGATGTGGGATCAATGGTGCAATTTACTTCGTGGGGTTTGGGCTGTAGCTGGCCACAAGTGCGCTTTGGTTGTCGGCCCGAGATTGTCATGCTCAGCTTAGCGTGTGCTTAAGCTCAGATGAGTATCAGCCGATTTTGAGCAAGCTCATGGCCAAACTGTGGTATTCTAGGGCCATAGGGCATAACCACATTAGGAGGATCGCAGGTGAAAGCCACACCAACACCACTACGCCGTGTCATGAGTATCGCAGCAGGCATCGCTCTCGGGATTGCCCTCGGAGGCGTAGTCAGCATGTTTATTCTGGTGCTGATTTTATTATGAACAACGCCGTCACGGGGCAAAGTAGCCCCGTGATTGGCGGTTAAATAAGCCCTCGCCCTTTGAACTCCAGATATTTATTAATCACCGAAACCGTTAGTTTGTTGGCTGGTACATCGATTGTATGTACGCCAGCTTGATTCAGTGTGTCGAGCACCACTCGCCGTTCATCGAGCACCATCTCGGCCACGGCGCGTTCATACACATCGGTTGAACTATAGGCCGCCTTGCCAGCATAGCCGACTAAGTTGGGGTCGCTCATCACCACACACAAGGCGAGATGGGTTTTGGCCAAGCGTGCCATATGTTGAATCAACGGCTTGGCGGTATCCATGGTGCTGAGGTCAGTAAAAATCACGATTAATGAACGGCGCTTGTTCTTCAAGCCCAAGTAGGAGATCGCACGGCCATAGTCGGCCTCGACCGGCTGCGATGGCAAGTTATACAACATCTCCAACATTTGATAAAACTGAGCTTTACCACGGCGCGGCTGCAAAAAACGCCCAACATGGTCGGCAAACGAAAGCATGCCGATGTGGTCGCCTTTGAGCATCGCCACATACCCCAGCATCAACGAGGCATTAATCGCATAATCCAGCTTGGCAATATCATTGATTGTCGGACGCATCAAGCGCCCAGTATCAATTACTGCTACCACATATTGCGAGCGCTCGGTCTCATATTCGGCGGCAATCAGCTTGTTACGGCGAGCGCTGGCCTTCCAGTTAATCGAGCGAAACTCATCATCGGGTGTATATTCACGCAAGCGTTCAAACTCTGTTCCCGAGCCAAACACACGGGCGGTGCGTAACCCCAACTCAAACAACATGCCCTTGCGTGCCAACATATCGTATTTGCGCACATCAAGCACATTGGGATAGACCTTGACCAACTCGTCGAAGGCGATTTTGGTTTGGCGCAAGAACGTGCCAAAAGTGCTGGTATAGCGCAAATTAATATTGCCAAAGCGATAATCACCGCGCCGCAATGGCCGCACATGATAGCTGATCTCTTGCACACTCTCTGGCTCGACCTTGGTTTTGAGAATCAGCGTATCGCTGGGAAACTCCACCGGAAACTCATCGCGAATTTGAATGTCGAGGGTGCGCGGGCTTTGATTATGCACCGCTAGCGTGATCAGGTTTTGTTCGCCAATTGAAAGCTTTGGTTCATTGATCCGCGCTACTTCCAACAATTTAGGCTTGGGAGTCATAAACCAATCAAGCGCCACAAAGCCAATCAGCAACAATACATAGACCCAGATTGTCCAACGCAAACTGGGGGTTGCTGCTCCGATAATCACCGGAACCAAGCCTGCTAGCAAAAGTGCTAATAAACGGCGCGATGGAATCATCAGCGAGGAACCTCAATACGCCCCAAAATCCGGGTCATCGCGGTATCTGGGGTCAAACCTTCAATCTCAGCCTCTGGTTTCAGAATAATCCGATGGCGATAGACTGGGCGAGCCAAGAATTTAACATCATCGGGCACGACATACTCGCGGCCTTGCATCGCCGCAAAGGTTTTGGCGGTCAGCAGCAAGGCGATCGAGGCCCGTGGTGAGCCGCCCAATACCAAATCCGGTGAGCGGCGTGATTCTTGGGCAATCGCATTAATATAGTTGATTACGCCATCTTCGACTCGCAGGCGGCCAATTTCCTCGCGGCAACGCATAATCGTTTCAGGCGTGACGGTTGGCTGCAAATTAGCTGTGCTCAAGTTACGAGCATTGAAGCCTTGGTTATAGCGCCGCAGCACTTCAAATTCGATTTCAGGTGGGCTATAGCCAACCAGCACTTTGAACAAAAAGCGGTCGAGTTGGGCTTCGGGCAGCGGATAGGTGCCTTCATATTCCATCGGGTTTTGGGTGGCAATCACGAAAAATGGCTGTGGCAAGGGCATCGTATCGCCATCGATCGTCACCTGTTGCTCTTCCATAGCTTCGAGCAAGGCTGCTTGGGTTTTGGCTGGCGCACGGTTAATTTCATCGCCCAGCAAAATTTGGGTAAAAATCGGGCCTTTGCGCAGCCGAAATTGGCTGGTTTGCATCTCATAGACGCTAGTGCCCATCACATCCGAGGGCATTAAGTCGGGGGTAAATTGCACCCGTTTGAACTCAGCCTGCACCAAATGGGCCAAGGTTTTGGCCATGAGGGTTTTTGCCGTACCAGGCACACCTTCGAGCAACACGTGGCCGCCACTCAGCAGCGCAACCACCAATTGCGTCCAGGTATCTTCTTGACCAACAATAACTTTGGCAGCCTCTTGGCGCATATAATCGGCAAGTTGTTTGACGAGCATTGATCCTCCAATATCATTCTCACGAGCACCGCACGATGCCCGTAGCCAAGGCAAAAAGCGCGGGTTTAGGCCCGACCCCGTTGTTCCCAGATGTTGATAAAACGATCGATATCGTTGACCAAGGCCAAGATCGTCGCCTCGCTGGGGTTGGGTTGGCTTAAATGGTTGAGCAAATGAGCCAAGTGATTGCGATCGATTGTATCGGAATAACGCTGAACTTCGCTTAAAAAGCTTTGGTCATCAAGCTTGGGGTTAATTCCATAGGGCTTGGCAACCCGTCGTTTAAGATAGGTTTTATAGTGGGCTTGCATATGTTCAGCTTGACGACCGCGCTGAAACAAATTAGCCATTGATTGGACATATTCGCTGCTATTTCGCCGCATCAAATCGATTCTGCTGGGCACAATCTGACCAAACCGACGGCCTGATAATAAAGCCCATAAACCGACAACAATCGCACTATACACCATTGCCGCAACTAATGGCGAATAGGGTTGGGCTGGCACTGGAGCGGCCCTAGGTATTAAGGCCCGCCCATGATGCACCTCATCGAAGGCAATCACCCCGCCAGCAGGCACACGGTTAACCATATTTAAAAGAATTCGCGCGTTACTTTCGTGAAACAAGCCCGTATTGGTAAATAGCCCAACATTGGTTGAAACATAGATCATCCCACGGCCACGGCTAATTCCTAGCATGGTTGGTTGTTGCTCTGTCCCAACCAACACTTGGCTATTTGGGCGATCCCGTTCAAAATAACTGATGGTTTGGTAGTTTTGTAAGCCACTCACTGCGGGGTTTACAAAGGCATGGCTGGTTTCATTTGTAGTCGTCGGATTCAATTCGTCGCGTGACATTACCGTCAGATCTAAACGAGTGAAGATCCCATTTTGTTGGTCATCAGCCACAATCAGCGTGCCACCAGTATCTTCAACCCACGCCAAAACAGCATTAATTTCTTCTATGCGCCAATTTGTAGGATCGGCAGGCTTGATTGAGATCAGGCTATTAGTTGCTTGATCGAGTTCATCAAAATGCCGATATTCAAATGACTCAGTTTGATAGCCAATTTTGCTGAGCCAAAGTTGCAAGGCGGCGGCTCCATCAATGCTTTGGTTATACATTGAGCCAGCGCGAGCATTGCTGGCTTGGAAATCGCAGGAGCGCAATAAAAAGAATGACAAGATTATGATACCAGCGAGGATGGCGAAAAATTTTACTTTACTATTCATCTTAGCGTACCTCGCGGAGGGTTGTCACTTGTTGGCGGTATTGATCAAACGTGCCTTGATCGACATCGGCAATCCCATACCAGACCCGATCAAAGGTTTGGACAACTGGAGCCAAGCGTTGATGTAAGGGTGAATTAGTCGGAACCGCCGCTAAGACCTCACGGTTGGTCAACGTCCGATCATAGCGCAAGAGGCCACGTTCTTCGAGCCATAACAAGGTTGAAAGGTACAAATAGCGCACAGCATCGCGAAAATCGCCCTCTTCAGCGGCGACTTTATCAGCCCGTTCAATCGCTTGGACACTGGTTAATTTTTGTTCCTCAGCGGGGGTTTTACGGCGGGCCACACTCACACTATTGCGGCGCACAGTTGAGGCAATATAGCCGATCAAGCCAACGACAAAGACAATTGCAATAATCGTAAAGCAGCCAGTTAAGCCATCGCTAAACAACCAACTTAGAAAGCCAAAGTCGAAATCTGGACTTGATCGATTCCGCTCAGGGTTTAACGTATCAAATGGTGGGTTGTTGAGAATAACCTTCAAGGTTTCGAGGTCTTGGGGGCCAGTTTCGCGGCCAGCAGTCAGGGCTTCAAGCATTGCTGCCAAGCGATCGCGAATAATTGCTACATTGGGGCTATTGCTCGCAAGGCTATCCTTGAGCCATTGATGATTAACTACAATCGCTTGATTATCGTCAGTTCGTAGCTGTTTGAGCGCAACGATTTTATCGCTGACCTCGCGCAAGCCAATTTCATCGCTGCGCTGCGCTGCGGTAAAAGCCTCGCGCAGCAGCTGGGTATATTCGCTGACGCTGACCTCATTGGCTTGCGCCATCGCCATAGATGGCTGGGCTAGCAACCAACCAAAGAGCAGCAAACAAGCAGTAATTCGCCAAATTCGATCCATCTCAACCTCTCAAGTAGGCTAGTTACTGCTGAGCAGTAATGCTTGGGTTTGTGGAAGTGCCGCTATAAGCCAGCCGTAATTGATCGTAATAGAGCAAGGTAAAGCCAATATAGGCCATCGGCAAAATCATAATTGAGGTGACGGTTGAAAACCCCTCAGTCATTGCAATCGTCAAAGCGCTGGTTTCGCCAAACAAGGCCATAGCAATCGCGCTGATGATGGTTGTGATATAGCTCGCCAGAATGCCTAGCAGTACGACCAGCGTAATCCAAATATTAGTGATTCGGCCAAATGCACCACGGGTCAAAACCCACGAGTGATGGATTGCTCGAAACACATTAACTTGCTCGGCCACAATAATTTGTGGCACAAGGCTCAGCCGCACCCCAAAAAACCAAAGCAAGCCGAGGGCCAAAATTGTGCCTAAAATTGGCACAATCGCAAAAAAGAGGGCGATAACCAAGCCCAGAACGCAAATACAACCCCAAGCAATCAGCGCGGGCAGATGGCGTAGGCTGCTCAAAACCACGCTTGCCCAGCGCGGCGTAGCTTGGCGATAATGATCACCAACCGCAATCACGCTCGCAGCCATGGCTAAATTGCGCATTATAAAAATTGAAATAAAGCCAAAGCCAAATAACGCCAACAAGTAGGGCGCAATATCGGCGCGTGGATACTCTAATACCCACATGCCGTTGCCGGTTTGGCCATTATCAATCCGCCGTTGCATTTCAGCCATAATCACATTGAGTTGGGCCGTCGCCCGTGCTTGAACCCCATTGGCCTGCAACCACAAACTACCAATCAAAAATGGCCCAACTTGTAGCGCTGCCAAGCCCATAAACAAGCCCGAATAGCGCCGAAGCAGGTTGATTGCTTCACGGATTAAGTTGAAAAATGTCATGGGTGTGGGTGTCGATGATGGAGACTGCTGCACAAAAACCCTCTACTTAAACACCTTTGAAGCGGCGTGAATGCCACCGCCACTATCTATTATACCGCAGCCCTCAAGCTTCTGATAGTGGAAAATTGTGCTAAGCTAGGCCGAATTTGCTGCTTCGTTGGGCAATAAGGGAAATTGCAACAGCGCGGTGATGCCTGGCTCAGGGTCATTCGGAATTAAACTGATCGAGCCAGCTGCTCGCCACATGACGGCAGCACAAATTGGCAAGCCTAAGCCCAAGCGCTGTGGGCCATGGGTTGTCCAAAACGGTTGCCAAATATCGCCCAAGGCATCAACTGGAATGCCACGTCCAGCATCACGAAATGCTAAAACTGTCGCATGCTCAGTTTGATAGGCCTTGATCACAATTCCTGTATGGCTTGAGCCAGATTCCAAGGCATTATTCAGCAGTTCGGTGCAGAGGGTCAGCAATTCGCGCTCTTGTAATAAAATATGCAAATTCGGCTGAATTTCAAGCTGCAAATGCGCCACCGAGCGATGAATTTGTAAGGCTTGATCGATTAAGCTTGGTAAGGCATCGCTTAGATCAATCGGAAATGGGGCTGGGTTGGTGCGGCTAGCGCCTTTGAGCAAGTGAATTCGCTGAACCATCTCTTTGCCGCCGCGCACATGTTTGACCACCTCGGCCAATAATTCGCGCTGGCCCTCATCAATCGCATCAAGCTCGGCCAACTGAGTATTGCCCAAAATCACCGCCAATAAATTGTTGAAGTGATGGGCCATTTGGCCAGCCAGTTGCTCCATATTGCGCAAATAGCCCAATTCGGCCTGTTCGGTTTGGCGGGCTGCTTGGTCGGCCACGGTTTGGGCATTGGCTAGGGCCACGGCAAAATGCGGACGGGCCATTTCAAGCAAGGCTACTTCTTCATTGGTAATTTGGCGATGTTTGATCGCAATAATCAGCACACCCAATAAGCGGGCTTGATGCAACAACGGTACTGCGGCACAACCCTGATAGCCTGCATCAAGCAATTGCTGGGTGATCGGTACCAAGGTATCAGTGCCTAAAACACACGAATAGACCCGCGTAATTGTGCCAAGCTCGGTTAGCAAATGCAGGCTTTGCTGATCATTGGGCATACAGAAGGCATGCTGCTGCGAGGTATAGGCCAAATCAATAATCGCATTGCGATATGAATACCAGGCAATTGCAACTGGCCCCATAATTTGCTGTAACTCTTGCTCAATGCTGCGATAGAGCGAATCGAGATCCAAATTGGCGCTGAGTGATTGGGCCAAATTATTGACCAATTGCAACTGGCGAGTTTGCCGCGCCAATTGTTCGCGCATTTGGGCTTGACGAATTGGCCCAATAATTTGATGGGCAATTAATTCGAGCAATACTTGATCATCGGCGCTGAAATGGTCAACCACACTATGATACACCGCTAAAACACCCAATGGCCCACTGGCATCGCCAATTGGCACAATCAAGGCCGAACGCACACTGGCTGCCGATTGATCGAGTTGTAACCAACGCGCATCTTCGTGGACATCGGTGATACGCACAGTTTCGCGGCTGCGCAAAGCATAACCCGCCGCTCCCTCTTTGACCACGCGCTTGACCCGATCTAGATTATGCGAAACGCCATCGTCGGTCGTGAGAATTTCGACATCAGCCACATCGTGCAACAAAAACAAATTGCCATGATCGGCCTGCAAGGCTTTGGTGCTTACATCGACCACATGCGCCAACATGCCCGAAATTGACTCGATCTGGGTGATATCGCGGGTAATATCGGCGATCAGGGCAAACCGTTCGCGCTCGGCCTCAACCCGTGAAAGGACATGTTTCAAACGAATTGCCGCTCGCAAACGAGCGCGAAGCGTCGCCGAATCGACCGGCTTGAGCAGAAAATCATCGGCTCCCTCAAAATAGGCTTGTTGGCGCACCGCTAATTCAGCCGCAGCAGTCACCACAATAATCGGAATATAATGATGATCGCGCTGGGCACGAATCGTCTTAAGCACTTCAATTCCATCAATGCCTGGCATAAAAATATCGAGCAAAATCGCATCTGGCGGCGTTTGGCGCACAAAATCCAACGCCGCCACGCCATGCTCAGCCTCAGCTGCGAGATAACCCGCCGCTTCAACGTAACGCCGCACAATTGAACGATTTGAAGATTGATCATCGACGATCAACACTAACGGCTGTTGACTAAATTCGTGCATTTCAGTCATGCATGGTTCCTATTGCAATTACTAGGCTGGGGCATGCCAGCGCTGAAGCTGATCCCAATTCAGCCCAGTTTCAACGTTCACTTCCAACGGCACGGCCAAATCGGGATAAACTTGGGTCATCGTATCACAAACTAATTGAGCCACGGCATCACGCTCTGCCTCAGGCACTTCCAAAACCAATTCGTCATGAACTTGCAGCAACATTTTGGCCTGATAGCCGCCAGCAATTAATGCCTGTTCCAGCCGAATCATCGCCAATTTGATCAAATCGGCGGCTGTGCCTTGAATCCCAGCGTTGGTTGCTTCACGCTCAAAAGCGCTACGGCGTGGCCCAGTTACTCCACCGTCTTGCAACTCGCGGAAGTAGCGGCGACGACCAAACAAGGTTTCAACATAGCCAACGGCTTTAACCCGCTCCAATGTTCGTTCGATATAGCTTTTCAGGCCAGGATATTGAGCAAACAAGCCGTTGATCATTTGTTGAGCTTCGGTGCGTGAAAGCGCCGTGCGGGCAGCCAAGCCAAAACTGCTAATGCCATAAATAATACCAAAGACCGTCATTTTGGCGATTCGGCGCTGATTTTTGCTAACTTCATCCATGGGAATATCAAATAAGCGGGCCGCCGTGGCTGCGTGAATATCTTGGCCAGTTTTAAACACTTCGACCAAAGCGGGATCAGCGGTGATATGCGCCAAAACTCGTAGCTCAATTTGTGAATAGTCGGCAGTCATCAGTACATGACCTGACCGCGCGACAAAGGCCCGCCGAATTTCGCGGCCTTCCTCGCTGCGC
Organism: Herpetosiphon gulosus; assembly: GCF_039545135.1. NCBI lineage: Bacteria > Bacillati > Chloroflexota > Chloroflexia > Herpetosiphonales > Herpetosiphonaceae > Herpetosiphon > Herpetosiphon gulosus. The sequence goes on from NZ_BAABRU010000013.1 coordinate 35,738, forward strand.
ACTGGAATATTCTGCAAATTGGGTGAATCGGAGCTAAGCCGCCCAGTTTCCGCCCCAATTTGGCGATATTGAGTATGTACACGGCCTGTTTGCTGGTTGATCAACTCAATCAAAGCATCGACATAGGTCGATTTGAGCTTCGACAAACGTCGATAGCGCAAAATCATCGTCACAATCCCACTTTGATCGTGGGTTTGTAAATCTTCCAAGGTTTCGGCGTTAACTGAATAGACCGCGCCGCCGCTGCGAGTTGTGCCAGCCAACCGTTTGAGATTGGCAGTTGGCAACTTCAAGCGAATAAACAAGAGATCATTTAAATCGAAACGCGAATTAATGTTCATTGGTTCGCCCACAAAATCGGCAATATGCTGCTCGATTTCGCGTAAACTTTGGCCCAACACTTGACCTTGCTGCACCAATTGCGCCCGATCAAGCCCAATGCCACAAGCTTCCATGCGCATCAACACTGGGCTAAGCGGCATTTCGATTTGCTCAAACACCTCGCGTACCGCCGGAATTGCCCCAAGTTGGGGCATGAACAACGCCAACAAACGGGCCGTCATATCAACATCGGCGCTCGCATAAGGCGTTACCTGCTCAATCGCCACTTGATCCATGGTGATTTGCTTTTTGCCTGTACCGATTAATGTTTCGATCCGCGTCATTTCAATGGGACGATCATCGGCATCGCGTAATTCAGCAAAGGCCAAATCTTTGAGGCTCTGACGTTTGCCTAACAAAGCGGCGGCGATGGCCGTATCGAAACTCAAATGTGGCACATCAAGCCCAATCAAGCTCAAGGCACTCATATCAAACTTGCCATTATGGGCTACCACAGCTTTTTGTGGGTCGCTAAACAATGGTTGCAAGGCAGCGACAACCTCGGCTACTGGCAATTGCTGGCCGCTGCGGTGCTCCAGTGGAATATACCAACCGCAACCAGCAGCATGGGTTAGGGCAATGCCGACAACTTTGGCAGGCACAGGCGAGAACAAATTCAAGCTATTGGTTTCCACATCGAAGATTAAACGTTCAGCTGCCGCCAAAATTCTTACCAATTCGGCCAATTGTTCGCTGGTAGTGACCGCTTGATAATCACCAGATTGAGCGATTGGCTCAGCGCTTGGCGGCGTAGCATCATCGAACATGGTTAATTGGCTGGGATTGGTGGTTTGGGGAATGGCGACAACTTGGACGGCACTCACTTGGCTGGAAAGTGGCAGCTTATCGACCAACTTGCGAAATTCAAGTTGGCTGAACAAGGCCAAGACTGTATCACGATCATAATCGTGCACTTTGGTGGCTTCGAGATCCAAGGTTACCGGGGCATTCGTGACGATCGTCGCCAAGTGGGTGCTAAATCGCGCAGCTTCTTGTTGACCATCGAGCTTTGAGCGATAGCGATTGGCAACTTTATCAAGATTGGCGTAGATATTTTCGACGCTGCCCCATTCATTGAGCATGCTGATCGCTCCAGCTTCGCCAATGCCCTTGACTCCGGGAATGTTGTCGGAGGTATCGCCCTTGAGGCCGCGTAAATCGGCTAGTTGGTTGGGAGCCAAGCCTTTGTAGCGTTCGCGCACTTGAGCTTCATCGTAGAGCGAAACATTGCCCTTGCCATAGGGATTGGCCAACAGCACCTTGGTATAGTCGTTGACCAATTGCAAGGTATCTGTATCGCCAGTGATGATCAAGGTATCGACCCCCTGCGCCTCAGCTTGGCGACATAATGTCCCAATCACATCATCGGCCTCGTAGTTCTCGGCAGTGTAGATGGGAATATTCAGGGCATTGATAATTTGCTTAATCCGTTCGAGTTGGGGGTGAAAATCGGCGGGTGTTTCAGCGCGGCCAGCCTTATAGTCGGGGTATAGATCATCGCGGAAGGTTCGACCAATATCAAACGAAACCGCCACATACTCTGGTTGGCGCTCGCGTAACAAGTTGAGCAAAATTGATAAAAAACCTTGCACTGCATAGGTTGGCTCGCCAGTAGCGCGAACCGACATGCCTGTGTCGCGAAGCGCAAAAAAGGCCCGAAATGCCAGCGCATGGCCATCAACCAAGACGAGTGTGGGTCGCTGCTGCATACGATCAAAACCTCCTGAAACACAACATCCACCCTGCATTGTAGCAGTATTTGGCTGCAATACCTAGGTGCTTGTTATCGAACATTTGTTCATTTTAACACACAAAGCTGTCGATGATAAGCCGTGCTAGCGAATGATCCACAAAGATCACGAAAGTTTGTTGTAGCCACGAATTGCACGAATTGCACGAACCATATTTAGCCACAGATTGGCACAGATGTATATGATTATCCTGCTATTACCACCACTTCCTTCATCCCTCATCCCTCATCCTTCATCCTTCGGTCGCTCTGCGCCGCTGGGTTAAAATCTAGCTCCAATTCCTGACCCCTGATCCCCAGCCCCTAATCCCTTGCTCTTCATCCTTTCGATTGCTCTATGCGCTTGATCCCGCTGGGGGTTTCGATTGTGGCGATTAATTGTGGTTGGGCAGTGGTTTGCCAACAAACTTCATCTTGCATGCCAATTTGGCTCAGCATGGTTTCGATCTGGCTGGCTTGGGGGTGATGTAACTCCAACTGTAATAAACGACAACCTTGATCAGTTAAACGCTGAATTGGGTGTTGATCGCGCGGCCATTCGATTAACATTGGAGCCATGCCAGAAAACGGCAAACTGCCATCGGCTGGAATCGTGATTTGCCAGGCTAAATTGCCACGGCTCATCGGCGTGACCACCCCAAGTTGTTGGTGCAATAATTCGCTTGCCGACTGAATCAGGATTGTGCGGGCGACCCATGTTGCCAAGCGCGGAGCACTGGTTGGTTGCACTGAATCTAATGCAAACCAGCGTGGGCGCTTGGGTGCAGGCAGTGTTGGATCTGGCGCGATCACTTCGAGATAGCAATGTTCGCCAAGTTTGAGCAAGTAATTGTGGGTTGCCATGGCTTGATGCTGCCCACCAGCTTGCATCGGCACACCCAATACATCTTCGATATAGGCCACACCAAGCGCGAGGTTGGGTGCAGTGACGACCAAATGATCGATCCATGTCGCTAACGGCATCATTGTTATGGCTCCTTTTTAAGATTTGGATTGATATAGTTTCGTTTGTATAATGTGATGGGTATTATCAAGGCTTAACAATGCTTTGGGATAAGGAATATACGCAATGATTACGCGGGTTCAGATCAAAAACTTTCGTAGTTTAGCCGATGTTGATGTATCGTTAAATTCATTGACTGTATTAGTAGGGAAAAATGGTTCTGGTAAGAGCAGTTTTTTAGATGCATTAAGATTTGTTCGAGACGCATTAAGATTAGGCCTAGATAATGCCATTATTTCGCGGCATGGAATTGATTCATTATGGCGCTGGGCTCCAACTAGAAACTTTAATCTACAAATTACGATTACCATTAAAACGGGTGGGTTTCATGGGGAATATGGTTTTACACTTGCTCGTGGCAAAGAAACATTTCATGTCAAATCTGAATTCTGCAAATGTCAACGAGGCAATAAAATCGATAGTTTTGAAGTAAAAAATGGTCAGCTATTGGTTGATATTCAAAGTAGAAATTCGGCACTTACTCCATCAAGACGAGATTCAGTTGAAAAAAATGTTTTGACAATTCCATATCTGAGCGTTATCTCCCCATTATTTAGTCAATTACGACACCAATTAAGTGGTAGCTTTTATAGCATTTTCCCTAACACCTTGCGTGAACCACAAATTCCATCAACTAATTCAACCCTTAATGATAATGCTGATAATTTAGCTTCAATTATCCAAAAGATTAAAAGTCAAAATACTTGGTTTGAAGATCTTCGAACGGCATTAAGTATGGTTACTGATGGGATTAGTGATATTAATGTCAAAGCAGTGGGAAAGCATCTTATTACTGAGTTACTCCATCAGGATGTGAAAGTTTCTAGTCGATCAGTTAAAGAGCCATGGTTTAGCCTAGCCCAAGAGTCAGACGGTACGTTACGCATGCTGGGATTGTTGGTTGCGCTCTATCAAAAAGATAATCATAGCGGATTAATTGCTCTAGAGGAGCCTGAATTAGCATTGCACCCAGGGGCATTAGCCGTGCTGAGCGATGTGATTCGTGAGGCTAGCAAGCGCCGCCAAATTATTATTACAACTCAAAGCCCCGATTTGATTTCGCGTTTTGAAGCTGAAGAACTACGCATTGTTGAGCGTCAAAATGGCCTAACTAGTATTGGACTATTGGATGAAACTCAACGATCAGTGATTGAAGACCAACTATTTTCGGCTGGTGATCTGCTCCGAATCGAAGGTTTGCGTTCAAAATCGATCTAGGCTTGAAGTAAAGTGAGCTATCCATGCCCAAAATAGTTTCAATCGTTGAAGGTGAAGGCGAAGTTCAAGCGCTGCCAAAATTGCTTTTTAAAATCTTGCACGATTTAGGCCGTTATGACATTCAAGTGAGCCAACCAAAGAATTCCAAAGGTGTTACCAATATCTTAAAACCCCAAGGGCTAGAATATTTTCTTAGGTTAGCTGCTCGCGAGGTTGATTGTGCGGCGATTTTAGTATTGATCGATAGCGATGGGAAATGCCCGATTACTTTAGCCAAACAACTCTGTCAACGGGCAATGTTAGCCCAAATTAATCAACCAATAATGATAGTTTGCGCCCATCATATGTACGAAGCATGGCTTGTTGCCAGTATCGATTCGATTGCTGGTCAGCCGTTGGGTCAACGTGAGGGGTTGCCAGCAACGGTAAGCTTTGAGGGAGATCCCGACCAGCTTAATAATCCTAAACTATGGATTGATGATCGGTTTGTCAACGGTCGTGGTTATAAAGAATCGCTTGACCAAGCTGAAATGACTAAATTATTGGAGCTTGAATTAGCATTTGCCCAATCGCGCTCGTTCCAACGGCTCTATCATGCAGTGCAAGAAGCGCTAGCAGCAATCGATACTAACCAAATCAAGGTAACTCCGGTCTATGACGAACCAGATCCATCTGTTCTCCCTGAAACCCGTATACGCAAGCCGCGCAATTTTCTATAAAAATTCATTGTTGTCCTTGCTTATAATGCATATATGTGGCCTCAAAATCGCCCAAACTGACAAAAACCTGATAATTAGCTGAAAATTATTATTGACTTTAAGGTATCAACCCGCTATGATTGGCCTCCAAGCCCCATCTCCCTGTTGAGATGTTTATTGCCATGAACGCTGAGAACTTGTAGTTTATGGCCATGTATTGCCTTGCTGTGGTTCGTGGGCGGAACGCACACTTGTAGGAGGTTGTCGATTATGCGGCGTTATTTGCTCGCCGCCGTCGCCATTGCCCTCTTGATTATGCCAGTATTAACGATTAATGCTGGTCCAGAGCAAGTTTGGGTTGATGATTTAACGGCTGGCAGCTTTGATGGGTTGGTCGGCAGTGGCACTATCACCCTCGCTCCCAACGCCCCTCCCGCTCCTGCTTTCGTTGGTGATTATCCTCAAGCAGGTAGTTACCTTTCTTCCGAGCATCAATTTGAAGCAGTCGTTGCTGCGGTTGTGATTGATACCGATACAACGTTGACCACTGGGAGCAGTGTGCGTTTTGATGTGCGCGGCAAAAATCCCAGCGGTTCGTGGCAGATGTGGCAAGAGGCTCCGCGTGGTGGCCGCATTGCGCTCGAACGCCCAAGCACTGTGATTCAATATCGTATGTGGCTTTTGGCCAATGGTGAATCACCGCGGGCGCGTTCGGTCACAATGGTGGCTGAATGGTCAGATGGCATGACGATTCAGGCTGAATCACAAGCGCCAACCTACCGTATTTATGCCACTCGCGAGGGCTTGGTTGGCCATCGCACTGCTAACGGCCATATCATTCGCCCATACGATCAATTTGTGGCCTTGCCTTCATGGCGAGCACTCTCATCGTATCGCGGCTATGAATACCAAGTGCGCGTGACCTACAAAGGCCGTTCTAAAGTTGTGCCAGTTTGGGATGTGGGGCCGTGGAATACCCGTGACGACTATTGGTCAACCAATCGTCAATCGTGGAAAGATTTGCCACGCGGCTTGCCCGAAGCCCAAGCAGCCTATTACGATGGCTACAATGGTGGACGCGATGAGCGTGGTCGTCGCCCGAATTTGCCCAACGGCATTGATATCGCCGATGGTACATTTTGGGATTTAGGCATTCCAGATAATGCTTGGGTGGAAGTAACCTTCTTGTGGGAAGGCTATGATCCTGGGGCTGGCACGCCTGCAGCAACCCCGACCCCGAATGTTACGGCAACTCCATTGCCAGTAGCCTTGCCGCCAGCAGGCTCGATCTTGGTCGATAATCGTGATAATAGCTTCCGCGAAATGCAAGGCACATGGTTCGATGCTCGCTGTGGTTTCAATGGCTCACACCGCTGGACTAAGAGCGTCGCCAACGAAAGCCAAGTCGATAATGTTGGGGTTTGGAAAGCACCAATTACCAATCCTGGTTTCTACGAGGTCATGGCCTATATTCCGCCGTGTGGCGAGCCAGCCACCAAAAATGCCACCTATGTGATTGCCCACGACGGCAGCAATACCAAAGTGCGCGTCGATCAAGAGGCTAATCAGAATAAATGGTATTCGCTAGGGGTTTACTACTTCAAGGGTGGCAACGAAATTCGGCTTGATGATGTGACCGGTGAAGAGGGCTTGAGTGTGCGTTACGATGCCATGGCTTGGTTGCCACGCTCCGATAACACTGCGCCAAACGCCACAATCATCGATGTCAAAGATCTTGGCGAGGGCCGCTACGAGGTGCATTGGAACGGCCAAGATGATAGTACCGGGGTGGCCAGTTTCGATGTGCAGGTGCAACGCAACGGTGGTGAATGGGTCGATTGGTTGGTTACAACGACCGAACTGAAAGATACCTTTATCATCGATGTAAACGCTGCTGATGCTGAAAACAGCACCTATGGCTTCCGCGCTCGGGCGCGTGACTGGGCTGGTAATACTGGCGAGTTTCCGCCGAATGCCCAAGCAACCTCAGCCGAACCGTTGATGATTCAACAACCCTAATTCCCCTGATCTACAATCCTTCTGCTATGGCGGTTTAGCGGCGGACAAGTTGACGAATTGGTTGAATACCATTAGTCAACCTGTCCGCCCCCTAGACCGCCGCACTTCAGCATTTCAGGTTATCCCAATCCATCGCTGGGCGGTGTAAATGCTGGCCTAAGCAGCGCAGAATTAATTCAGCTTGGGTACGATCTCGGGTTGATAGAGTGGGTTTTGCTTTCAGCGCTACTTACTCTATCAACCCAAGATGTTGGGTGAACCTAAAGCACAAAGCCGCTTATTTCACCACATACGGCATATACACCAGCCATTCATCATCATCAACAATTGTGACATTGATGGTAGCTGTGCCAAGTGTGAGATTGCTGGGGTTGCTGATTGCAACACTAAAGCTTTCGTTTGGCTCCTTGACCCGATCGCCAACAATTGCCACACTGACGAGTTTTTGGGTTTCGCCAGCAGCAAAGTTGAGAGTCAGATTTTGAGCAACAAAATCACTACCAGCGCTGGCCGTGCCCGCTGTCGTGGCAAATTGCAGGCTGCTAGCCCGCCCACTCGCCGCCGAAAGCGTCACGGTAAATTGCAAGGTTGTGGTGATGCCAGAGCCTTCTACCACGCTGTTGAGACCACTCAACACGGCACTTGGAGTTGGGTCGTTATCAACAATCGTAGCTGTGCCATTTGTGCCAAGCGTTGCTCCGCCGGTCGCGCTACTGAGAACGAGCGTAAATGTTTCATCAGCTTCATCCAATGAGTCGCCAATCACCACGATTGTCACAGTTTTGCTCAGTTCGCCAGGCGCAAAACTTAGCGTACCAGCCGCTGGCGTAAAGTCCGTGCCGCTCAATGCAGTGCCAGCTAAAGTTGAATAGTTCACGGTTACTGTGGTAGCACTGGGGTTGGATAGGCTGACGTTGAATGTGGCGTTGACACTATTGGTATCGCCTTCAGTAACGTTAATTGCATTGGCGTTGATCGTTGGTGCACCATCGTCATCGATGATTGTTGCAACTGCATCAGGAGCTAACAGGCTAGCATTTTGCGGATTGCTCAGCGTCACGGTAAAAGTTTCGTTGCTTTCATCAATCAGATCACCATTGACATTCACAATAAACCGTTGGGTTAGCTGACCTGCGGGAATTGTCAAGGTTCCGCTGATTGTGGCATAATCGCTGCCGCTAGTTGCGGTGTTATCGTGGGTTGCATACTGCACACTAATTGCTTGGCCGCTCATCTCCGAAAGCATCAAGCTAACCGTCAATGGACGGGTGCCACTATTGCCTTCTTGGACAGGCGGCGCAACAAAGTTGATTATCGGAGCAGCATCATCGTCGAGAATAACCACCGTGCCAGCAGTACCAAGCGTTGCATTGACTGGGCTACTCAATTCAAGCATGAACGACTCATCGCTTTCATCAAGGATATCACCCTGGATCAACACATCGACGGTTTTACTGGTTTCGCCAGCAGTAAAGCTTAATAGACCACTGCTGATCGCAAAATCGCTGCCAGCACTCGCCGAGCCTGCTACTGTCAGATAATTAACCGTAATTGCGCTGCTGCTAGGGTTGCTCAAACTGATGGTAAGGGTTACGGTGACACTGCCACTATTGCCTTCAGATGCTTCACCATTGGCCACATTGATCACAGGCGTGGCATCGTCGTCAAGAATTGTGGCAACTGCTTCATCGTTGCTAATCGTGGTGTTGACGGCATTGCTCAAGGCTACGTTGATCGTCTCATCTGGCTCGTCAATCAAATCGCCAACCAGCGCAATATCAACCGTTTTGCTGGTTTCGCCTGGGGCAAAATTAAGCGTGCCAGTGATGGCGGTGTAATCGCTGGGTTGGTTGGCAGTCCCATCAGTCGTGCTGAATTCAACGCTAATGGGCAAATAGCTAGCATTCGAGAGCGTGACAGGCACATTAATTTGGCCTGGTGTGCCGCTGCCTTCGTTGGCGCTGGCTTCGTTTACGCTGATCGTTGGAGCAGTATCGTCATTGGTAATTGTGCCAATCCCTTGACCATCGCCGATTGCTGCGTTGGTAGCACTCAACAAATTGATAAAGAAACGTTCGTTAAGTTCAAATTGAGTATCGCCGTGAACTTCAATCGTCACTGGAATACTCAAGGTATTGGCTGGAATGGTGGCGGTTGTGCTAGCAGCAGTATAGTCATCAGGCGCAATCGCTGTATCGTCAGCCGTTACATAATCGACGACAACTGGATTGGGACTAACCGCCGATAAGCTCAACGTAAAGTTGAATTGGGTAACGCCGCTGTTGCCTTCGGTTAATGTTACATCGTTGACGCTGACGCTGGGCAAGTTGCCCACCGCTGAACAGCGTGAGAATTCCGAGGTATTGCCGCTGCCATCGACGGCGGTTGCGGTCACCCGTTGGCCCAAAGCCACAGTCGTGGTCAAATTGGCGGTATAAGAAATCGCTCCAGTTGGGCCGGTGTTGATCGCAAACGAGCCGATATAGCTTTGACCTTCGCCAAAGTTGCTCGGATCGCACGCGCCTTGACTATAGAAATCGAGGGTCAAGGCGGTATTGGTTGCGCCGATATACGAGCCAATAATTTGGGTCAAGCCCCCACCCGAGCTGGTCGATTCGACGATTGGATAGTTGAGCAGATTGTTTGGCCCAGCGTCGCTATCATTGGCATCGTTGGCAGTTACCCCATCGCCATTAGCATTGTTATCAGGGCCAAGATCGATCCCCAAGCGATTGTTGCTGAAAATGCTATTGCGCTGAATCCGCTGGGTCGTAGCAACCGCCGCACCTTGGGTAATCAGCACCCCATTTTTAGCATTGAAGGCGATCACGTTGCCAGCACCTTGCGCCGAGCCGCCGATGGTTGTGGTTGTGCCAGCCGCTACCCGCACACCATTGAATTGGTTGGCGACCCCAGTTGGGCTAGCTGGTGGAATAAAGGCATTCGTGCCGATGTAATTGCCTTGAATCACATTGCCCGACGAACTCGAGGTGAAAATGTTAATTCCATTATTGCCGTTGCCCGAAATCACGTTGCGCTCGCCGATGGTTGTGCCACCGATTTGGGTGTTGCGTGCGCCATCGAGCTTGATACCATCGCTGACATTGCCCAATGCCCCGTTGCCATTCAGGGTTGTACCAATGTAGTTGCCCTTGATGATATTGCCAATCGCCGAGCCGCCGCCAATCACAATCCCGTTGCTATTGGCTGAAATCAAGTTACGTTCGGCAGTGGTTGTGCCGCCGATCGTGTTACCCCCAACATTGAAAATATAGACCCCAGCTGATGTATTGCCCAGGGCCGAGCCACCACCATTGTTGGTGCCGATATAGTTACCAGCAATTTTATTGTTGGTTGCGCCAGCTTCGATAATTGCTACGCCATCGCTATTATTGCCCGAAATGACGTTGCGCTCAGCCGTTGTGCCCCCAACCAAGGTATTGGCGGTGCGGTCGATAAAGATCCCACGCTGGGTATTGCCAACATCGAGGGTTGCCCCAATGTTCGTACCAATAAAGTTGCCTTGAATTCGGTTGCCCAATGGCGCAGCCGTCACATTCACTAGCACGCCATGTTCGACGTTGCCCGAAATGACGTTGCCCAAAGTGCCAAATGTGCCACCAATTTGATTATTATCGCTGGCGATGCGCACGCCGCTTTTGCTATTGCCAAGAGCCGCATTGCTACTCAGCATCGTGCCAATATAGTTATTTTGGATGGTGGTTGCATTGGCTCCAGCCACCAGCGTGATGCCATCGCCATCGTTGGCCGCAATTAAGTTGCGCACATTCGATCCGCCACTACCACCAATTAAGTTGTTGGCAGATTCGACCCGCACACCCGATAAATTATTGCCAGCATCGACTGTGCCCGAGGCATCGCTGCCGATGAAATTACATTCAAGGGTATTGCCGCCGAGGGCTGCCAAACGCACGCCGTTGCCAGCAAAACGATTGATCACCAAGCCGCGAATTAGGCTACTACCACCCGTGACATCCAAGCCATTGGCGCTAGCCCCAGCCAACGAACCATTTAATTCGATCAATGGTGAATTACAGGCAGCGCCTGCTTGGCTCAAACCATCGAGAATGATTGGTGTTGTAAGCGCTGGCAATGCCGCAGTTGGCGAGATGGTACGCACGCCGCTGCCAAGCAGATTAAAGCGAATCGTGTCGGTTTGCGGGGTGGAATTGGCTAAAGTGATTGCCTCACGTAGCGAACAATCGAAGGTGGTACAAGCCCCATCATTGGTATCTAAATTGGTGCTGACCAAAATTGGCGAAGTTTGGATGCTGTTGGTTGCTTCAAATGCGCCAATATCCAAACGGCCTTCGCGCACCCGCGCAAAGCCAGGCCCACGCTGATCGGTTGCTGGGGCTGCAACAGGTGCAGGATCGCCAGTGTTGTAGGCGGGGCTATTTTGCAGCAATGCCGCCGTAGGAGTGCCACCGCCATTGTTCAGCACATCGCCCAACACTGGATCTTGGCCAGTGATGTTGGTTGCGGTTGTACCGCCAAAGACCGCGCCACTTGGCACCGTTTCGATCAAGTTATAGCCATTTGACGTAATCGTTTGGCCAGTGCCAACCCCAAGATCGGCGCTGGTAAGGGTGGTATTGGCAGCGCGTTGGGTATTATTGGCAACAATCGTGTTATATAAACTGAGGCGTAAAGCAGGCTGGCCGGCTGTGGTAACCCCATTGACCACCCCACCAACCGCCGAACCACTGCTGTTCGAGGCGGCATTGTAGGCGATCGTACTGTAATAGACATCGATCATGCCATTATTATCGTTGTAGATCGCTGCCCCAGCCTTGCCACGGTTATAGGCAATTGTGGTATTGGTGATTGCCGTGGTGAGGTTGGCCGCAGGATTTTGAATATTAACGTGGTGAATCCCAGCACCCAAGCCCAATGCGCCACTGCCTGTCACCCCGCCCGACGTGCTAGTGACGGTATTGCTCAACACAGCGCTATTGACGATAGTGGTGATACTGCCGCTGGTGCTAAATCCACCGCCATTATTTGGTGCAGTATTGCCACGAATCACGCTATTGTAGACCCTAAGCACCCCCGCGATCCCGCTGGTACGTTGGTTGCGCAAGCCCCCACCGTTGCCGCTGGTGCCAGCGGTGCTCGAAAGTACAGCGGTATTGCTGATAACGACCGTGCCACCTTGGTTAAGCACAGCGCCGCCGTTGGTAATGCCCGAGTTGGGCGCTTTACCTCGTTGCAGGGTCAAATTAAAAATTGAAAGATTGGCTGATGTCAGATTGACATTGAAAATCCGTGAGGCATTGTTGCCATCGATTTTCAAGCCAGGTGCAGCGGCTCCATCGATCACCACCAAGCGCCCAATGGTCAATTCGCCAGCAGTTAATGTGATCGTTTGACCTGCCAAACTTGAGTCAAAGACAATTGGCGAACAAGCTGCATTGGCCAACGCTGCCCGTAATGAGCCAGCTGGTGGCGAAGCAGCATCATTGGTGTTGGTAACCGTACAAACGACGCTCGGAGCACTCGCAGAACGGGCTTCAGGAAGCTGTGGTGCTGCAATGCGTGCGGCTGTTGGTTGAAGCGGAACAACAAATAATGCCAACAATAGTGCCAAATTAAGCACCAATGCACGACGACGAACTTGCATCCGCAAGGTTCGCCCTTGATGAGGGAATTGGAGCATACAAACCTCTTGCTAGACTCTCGAAGAGCAACCCTGCACTGAGCATCATTACTCTTGAGGCCAAATGAAGGTGGAGCAGATCAGCGCAGCTTCAGCGTAGTTTGTTTGCCATGACGAACGTATGCCGCAGGTTAGTACGAAGAGTAGCAGTAACAAATGACTAGGGTACTACGGAAGTGCATAGCGATTATATTCTATGGCTATATCAATTGCTAGGGAAAAATTTATTAAAATGGGAATGAGGGGTCAGGGGCTAGGGAGCAGGGGGCAGGATTCAGGGGCTAGGGAGGTGGCGGTTGGAATTTAACGCGGCGGCGCAATGGCTATGGGCTATAATGGTTTAGTACGTTCCCTCACCCCCGACCCCTCTCCCACTGTGTCGGGCGAGGGGAGCACTGCTGGAGCGGTTCCCCCTCGCCTCGTGGGCGGGAGAGGGGGCTAGGGGTGAGGGCATGCACTTCATTGCCAACCCAATGAACCATTACAGCTGACCCATAGCCAAACCCCATTCTGCGCCGCTGCGTTAAATATGTATCAATCAATTTCTCAAATTCTTCATCCTTCACCTCTCATAATTCATCCTTTTTAAAATCCTCGGCGGCGGGTTTTCAGCACGGCAATTTTGGTTGAATGATTAAACGGCGCGGGATTGGTGACTGGCTTGCCAACCCGGGTTTCAGGGTAGCCCGTGAAATCTTCAGCAATATCGAGATACTCCGCAACCTCAACATAGCCATCGGCACAAATTTTTGCCAGCAATTCAAGATATTCTTGACCGCTCAAAAACAGGGCATTATTGATTGCGATAATCGTACCGTTGTGCTCCATCAAAGGCCGCACCCGATTGAGCACCTTGGTGTAGTTTTGGGCCAAATCGACCACGCCATGATCAGTGGCAGCAAACATCGGCGGGTCAACAATCACACAATCGAACAATTCACCTTTGCGTTTGAATTTGTTCATGTGCAGCCAAAAATCGTCAGTTTGAAAATCGGGCTTATGAATTGGAAAGCCATTCAGGGTATGCGAGGTTTTGGCCACATTCAAAAAGCGCCGATTACGATCAGTTTGTACCACCCGTTTGGCTCCCGCCGCGACCGCTGCCACACCCAAACTACCAGTATAGGCAAAGGTGTTGAGCACAGTTTTATCGGCCAAATTAGCCAAAATCCACTGGCGCAAGTTGCGGGTATCCAAATACAGGCTAGCATCGCGGTTCATGGTCAGATCAAGTGCGTACCAAACTCCATGCTCGCGGATGCGCGTGGCCAAATTTGTACCATAGCGTAAAACCCCATTTTGGGCTGTTTCATCATCGCTATGGCGAGTTTTCACCAGAATCGCTTCGAGCCATGGCAAACGGGTTGGCAACCACTCCAGCACTTGCTCAACCAAGGCCTCGCCAGCTTTGGGTGGGTCGGCATAGTTATGCACCACGGCTGTGGTAGCATAGAGGTCGATCACAATTTGCGGCTCGCCCTCAAGAAACCCATTGAACAAGCGCAAACCTGCCTGATGGCGTTCGTCAAACAAGCTTTCACGAGCAACAATTGCCCGCTCTATTCGATCAGTCAAATTCACGACTGGCATAATCCATCCTTAATTGCTGTCAACAGATCGTTGGCGTTATGCTATTTTAACCGAAATAGCGATTAAGGATCGAATTAGTTCAAACTGGGGTTGATTGAGGAGACAACGTGGGGAAAGCTATTGCGGAAGGCTCAAAGCAGAATCAGATTTGAATTAAGCAATCATCGCGCAGATCAATGACGATCTGCGCAACCCAAACAACTGATTAACTAAATATCAGCGAAAGCATATAGCAAAAGAAGGAGAACGACAGAATAATCCCCGCAATCAGGATTGGCAGCGCCGCCCGCTTACCATTCTGATCAGGCATGAAGGCCCAACCCAGCACATAGACTAAAATCCCAGAGCCAATAAAGAAGCCAAAGAGCACCAGAGCAATCCGCACAATCAGCGGATCAATCCCGAAATAGCGGGCGATCCCAGCACAAACGCCAGCGAGAACCCGGCCTTCAGTTGGTCGAACAAGTTGACGTGATTGATACGACATTTGTAGCTCCTAACACACGAGAACGTTTTAATTTTATACTATTGCTGCGCTTATGGCGAATGACGTGGCTGTAAGACGTAACGCCCCTAGCAAAAGTTTCAGATGCTTAGGACATAGGACAAAGGAGTCAGCCTGTGGCAACACCTGCCAAACGCTCATTGCGTGATCGTCCACCCCTTCAGCGTTGGTTTATTCTGTTTTTGCGCTTCTTGTTAATTATTGTGCTCTTGCTGGTGTTGGCCAGCGGCGGTGGCTATCTCTATTTGCGCCGTTCGTTGCCAACCACCGCAGGAACGCTTACCTTGGCTGGCCTCGCTGCTCCGGTCGATGTGCTGCGCGATCAATATGGCGTGCCGCATATCTACGCCCAAAGCGAAAGCGATGCCCTGATGGCCTTGGGCTATGTTCATGCCCAAGATCGGCTGTGGCAAATGGAATTTCAACGGCGGATCGCCCGTGGCACGCTCTCGGAAGCTTTGGGCGAAACGACGGTCGAAACCGATCGCTTTTTGCGCACGCTGGGGGTTTATCGCGCTGCTGAAAGTGCTTATGCGGCGCTTGATCCGGCAGCTAAAACGATTGTCGATGCCTATGTCAGTGGGATTAACGCCTTTCTAGCGGAGCATAGCGGCGGCCAACTTTCGCCTGAGTTCACCCTAGTTGGAGTCGAGCCTGAGCCATGGGTCGGTGCTGATGTGCTTGGTTGGGCCAAGATGATGTCGTGGGATTTGGGTGGTAATTATTCGACCGAATTGCTGACCATGGAATTGGTTGCCAAATTGGGCAGCGAAAAAACCAGCGATCTTGTGCCCCACTACCCCAGCGATGGCCCATTGATTGTGCCAACCCCAAGTGGTGGTAGCCAAGCTTCTCAATTGTTGGCATTAAGTCGGCGGGTGGAGCAAGGTTTAGGCATCGGTGGTGGCAATATTGCCGGCGTTGGCTCAAACAATTGGGTGATCGGCCCAAGCAAATCAGCCACAGGCAAGCCTTTATTGGCCGACGACCCACACTTGAGCTTTCGCACGCCCTCAATTTGGTATATGGCCGAAGTTCAAGGCGGCGATTTGCACTCGGTTGGCGCGACGATTCCAGGCTTGCCAGGGGTAATTGTTGGCCATAACCAACGCATCGCTTGGGGCGTAACCAATACTGGCCCTGATGTTCAAGATTTGTATCGTGAAACACTTGATCCAACTGGCACCCAAGCAATGTTCAAGGGTAGTTATGAGCCACTAACAATTATCAGCGATACGATTCGAGTCAAAGATAAAGGTAATCTGCCGCTGACGATTCGGGTTAGCCGCCATGGGCCGTTGATTTCTGATGCGCTGAATGCCAATAATGCCGACGACCCTGATGCGCCGCAACGCGAAGCCTTGGCCTTTCGCTGGACGGCCCTCGACCAAACCGATAGCACCATCAATGCCTATTTGGCGATTAACAAAGCCCAAAATTGGCAAGAATTTCAGGCTGGTTTAGCAAGTTATGTTGCGCCAGTTCAGAATTTTGTCTTTGCTGATGTTGATGGCAATATTGGCTACATTGCACCTGGTCATATTCCAATTCGCACCAATGGCGATGGCACAATGCCCGCCGATGGAGCTTCGGGCGATTACGAATGGACGGGCTTTATTCCGTTTGAGCAATTGCCCCAAAGCTACAACCCGCCCCAAGGCTATATTGCGACCGCCAATAATAAAGTGGTGAGTGATAGCTACCCCTATTTTTTGAGCCATGAGTGGGCCACACCATTTCGGGCGCAACGCATTACCAAATTGATTGAGGCCAAACCAACCCTGACAATGGATGATATGGCGGCGATTCAGGCTGATGTACATTCGACCTATGCCGAGGAATTGCTACCAGTACTGCTGAATTTGGTGCAACCAACCAGCGATCAACAACGCCAAGCAATCGCCATGCTGCAAAATTGGAACTACAGCACCGCAGGCGATCAACCAGCCGCTAGCATTTTTGAGGCTTGGACCTACTACCTGACCGTGCCGATGGTTGGCGATGAATTGGGCGAACGCTTACTTGAAACCTATGGTCAGCGCCGCCAACTGATCGATCTGGCGATTCCAGCAATGTTGCAAGACCCTAACAACCCTTGGTGTGACGACGTTACCACGGCCAGCAGCACTGAAAACTGCAATGCAATTGTGACTCAGGCGCTTGACGTGGCGCTCAAAGATTTAAGCTTCCGCATGCAAGATAAACCGATGGAGCAATGGCGTTGGGGCACAATTCACCTTGCCTTGTTCCCGCATAACCCGCTTGATGCAATTGGGCCGTTGCGGGGATTTTTCAGCAAAGCGATTGAAAGTGCTGGCGATGGCAGCACAGTTAATGTTGGTCATGTCGCCGATGGCGAGCCATTTGATCAAGATCGTGGGCCAATTTATCGGCATATTGTTGATTTGGGCGATTTTGCCAACAGCCGCATGATCAACGCGCCAGGCCAAGCGGGCCATTTACTCTCGCCGCACTACGACGATCTGCTCGAACGCTGGCAAAAAGTCGAATACATTCCCATGACCTATGGCCGCGCAGCGGTCAGCGCTGGCGAGGTGGAGATGTTACAATTACAACCCTAGGACATAATTGTAATGGTTCATTACGGTTTGTAATCTATGCCCTCACCCCCTAACCCCCTCTCCCGTACGCGAGGCGAGGGGGAACCGCTCTACCAATGTGCCCCTCTCCCGCCGCAGTGGGAGAGGGGCTGGGGGTGAGGGCATGCTTAACCCAATAAATCAGTGGACATAATTTACAGGCTACTGGTAGATTGCTGCCAGTAGCCAGCAAATTCATGGAAGGTATGATGAGACGAGTTTTTTGTTGGTTAGGATGTTTATTAATTGGATTAAGCTTCGTGCCGAGCCACGCCAGCCCGGTTGCGGCCAAGTATCAAGTGCAGGCCGAATTTCAACAATTTTGGCAGGCGAATGGTGGTGCAGCAGTATTTGGCCAACCAGTTAGCGAAGCGCTATGGTTTGATGGCCAGTTGGTGCAATATTTTGAAAACCAACGTTTGCACTTGGTCAACAATCAAGTTGTGCCTGCCAAGCTTGGCTTAGAGCTATTTCAAGCCAGCCGCCGAACCTGGCAAAACCAACGCCAATATCGGCCAACTAGCCAATGTTTGTGGGTTAAAACAACCGAACGCTCAATCTGCCAGCCGTTTCGTGGCTATTGGCAAGCCAATGGCGAGGCCAGTCGTTTGGGCAATCCAATTACTGAAACGGTTACCGAAACCAACCCATTAACTGGTCAGCAACAGACCATGCAATATTTCGAGCAACAACTGCTGATCAATACCAACCAACAAATCACCCTCAGCCCACTTGGGCGTTGGCAAGCCGATTGGCTGCTGAATGGCACACGCCAAGCTAGCCCAATTCGCGCCAATTTAACTGGCCCTAGCCAACCACTCAAGCCACTCGACCAACTTGAAATTCAAATTGATGTTGGCAACTATAACGGCCCAGCCAACCTACGAATTTTTGATAGCGCTGGCCAGCTTGAAACCAGCCAAACCTTCAATCTAACGGGCCAAAGCCAAACTACCAGATTAAAAGCCCAAGGCGCGTTGGGCCAGCATTACGCCGTCTTGTTGATCGAAGGCAAAGTGGCGGCGATCAATAGCAACATCTATCAACTTGATGCGACCACCAGCGTTCAAACTGGAGTCGCGGCCTACGATACGCTGCCCAACAAAGTGCGCAGCTTTTTACGCAATGACCTATCGATCTATCAATACCAAGGCTATACAATTCGCGGCTATCGTTCGCCCGATAGCTACCTGATTTGGCTGCGCGATCACGTTCATCAAGGCTTGGGCTATCGCTATTTTGAGCAAGATATGACCAGCACGCTGGATTATTTTCGGCGTGAGCAAAAGCCCAATGGAGCTTTCGACGACTATTTTGCCATGCTTGGTGGTGCACCAGTTCAAGGCCGTACCGCCGTCGAGGCCGATTTAGAATATCTGTTTGTGCAGGGTGTGTATCAAGCCTGGCAAGCCACTGGCGATACCAGTTGGATGCTTGAGCAAAAGCCAGCCATGTTACGCGGTATCAACTATAGCCTGAGCGATCCACAACGTTGGAATCCCACGCTACAACTGATTCGCCGCCCCTATACAATTGACACATGGGATTTTGAATATGGTGGGCCGACGATTGCCCCTGATGGCAAAACCTCGCCGCGCCACTGGATCGACGAAAAAACCCGCTTTGGAATTATGCACGGCGATAATACGGGCATGGCTCATGGCTTGTATTTGCTGAGTCAACTTGAAATAACCCAAGCCAATTTTGAGCAAGCTACACAATGGTTGGTTCGGTCGCAACAACTAACCAAGCAGCTAAATCAGGTTGCTTGGAATGGCAAATTCTACACCCATAATGTTTTAGAGCAGCCCTTTGATATTCCTGAACTCGATGAGGCTCGCCAACTATCGCTCTCCAACTCGTATGCGCTCAATCGCTATGGCATGGAAGCCAGCAAGGCCTTGGCAATTATCGACGAATATTATCAACGGCGGGTGGCTGATTCTAGCAATCTATCCTCAGAATGGTTCAGCATTGACCCACCATTTCCTGCCGAGAGTTTTGGCACATTGCCAGGTTGGGGCAACGTGCCAGGCGAATATGTTAATGGTGGGCGGATGCCGCTGGTCGGCGGCGAATTGGCGCGTGGTGCATTTCGCTGGGGTCAGCCAGCCTATGGCTTTGATATTTTGCGCCGCTATGCCCAAATGATCGAAGCCCAAGGCGGCAGCTATTTATGGTATTACCCGGTCGGCAATCCTGGCATCTCCGGCCCCGATACCCTTGCGACCGATGGTTGGGGCAGCACGGCAATGTTGGCAGCGCTAATCGAAGGCGCAGCAGGCATAACCGATCAATCTGCACTCTACCAACAGGCAATGCTCAGCCCGCGTTGGATTGTTGAGCCAGATGTGCAACAAGCCCATGTCACGGCCCGCTATGCTGCTTCGCAAGGCTATGTGAGCTATCGTTGGCAACGCCAAGCACGCGGTTTTCAGCTTGATTTTACAGGCAGCGGTGAACAAGTTACATTACAATTATTGCTGCCTAACGATGCTCCGCAACAAGTTAATTTAACAATCAATGGCCTGCCATCATTCGGCCATGAACGCACCATTGGCCCAAGTCGCTACCTTGAGCTGCGACTGACTAAGGCCACTGGTTCGGTCGTTGTCAGTTGGTAAATAACAAAAACCCTGCTTCCACAATACTGGGAGCAGGGTTTAGGCAAAGAGAACATCGCTATGCATTACGGTAGTGGTTATGCTAAAACGTGGAAGCATCGCTACTCCCACGCTCCGCTCGAAATAATTAATACCTAGTCGCTCACGAGGCTACCAGCATTGACATTGGTCGTTCCACTCGCAGCAGCGTTATTGCCAGCCCAGGTGCTGTAACTACCAGCCCAGGTGCTGTAACTACCAGCCCAGGTGCTGTAACTACCAGCCCAGGTGCTATAACTGCCCGCCCACGTGCTATAGCTACCAGCCCAAGTCAAATAACTACCAGCCCAGGTGCTATAGCTGCCCGCCCACGTGCTGTAGCTGGTCGCAAGGGTTGAGCTATAGGTCGTGGTGCTATCAGTAAAGGTGTTGGTCGCCGCATCATACTCAGTCGAGCCTTGATAGTGGTTACTGGTACCCTCGGGGTTGCTGCTCACAATCAGGTCGGTTGGCAAATCCATACCTGCATTGGCAGCGCCAGTGTTGCTAGCATCGATCACCGCAGTTGGCACAACTTTGCCAGCGCCTTGTTGCCACATGCTGTAAGCGGCTTGTCCATCGGCTAAGGTCGCAAGTTGAGCTGTGCCAGTCAAACGGGCCTTAATTTGGTTATTGGTCAAATTTGGCTCGTCTTGCAACAATAAGGCAACAATCCCACTCACCTCAGCGGCGGCCATCGATGTACCACTCAAGGCATAGTAATTCAGTTGTTGCGAGGTTTTTAGGTCGGCCCATTCGAGTTTGGCGCGTTCGCTAACCAAGCCTGCGGCCCCAGAATTGGCTAACACGCTATCAGCGGGCAAGGGTGCGATTACCCGCGAGCCAGCAATTACAACATCGGGCTTAACAAAGCGACTTTCAGTTGGCCCAGCCGATGAATAGGCCGCCAAACTATCGCTAGCATTTTCGTTGTAGATTGCAGGCCGAATTGCGCCGACGCTGATGATATAGGGTACGTTGGCTGGAGCCATAATTGTAGCTGGATTTGAGCCAGTATTCCCCGCCGCTGCCACTACCGTGATGCCCTCATTCCAAGCGTGCATCACCGCTTGATTCAGCGGATCATACCAATAGGGCGCAATCACTTCGGCTTGCAACGAGAGATTCAACACCCGAATATTGTATTCATCGGCATGCTCAATCACCCAATCAATCGCCGCGATAATCGTGCTATACGAGGCTTGGCCTTGCGAATTTAAGGCCCGAACTACCACATAATTTGCGCCTGGGGCAATCCCAACTTTAGCTCCGCTATAGCCTGCTGGCAAAGCGCGATTGTCGGCTAAAGTGGCAAATACATGAGTCCCATGGCCATATGGGTCGCTGCTATTGGTAATTTGGCTGCTTGCCAACATATCTTTATAAATCAAAAAGCGACTGCCTTGGTTGTAACGAGCAGTCGTGTTATCGATGCGCTGCCAACGCTCAGGTCGTTCGATCGCTGGCAAGCCCGAATCGATCACTGCCACGGTCACGCCGCGCCCATCGATGCCACGCCGTTGTACCACATCAGCGCCGGTTACAATCGAGGGATATTGCAATGGCGCAGGGGTAGCACTTTTTGGGCCTGCCTGTACAGCAATTGGTTGATCAACCGCTACTTGGGCTGAGCTAGCAACTGCTTGATCAGCAAAAACGCGCAGGCCTTGAGCTTGAAGTTGGGCGATTTGTGGTTTAGTTAATTGGGCCACACTGGTTTCAAAGCGGGCAAATTGGCGTTGCACAGTGCCGCCAACTGCCTGAATTGCACTAGCTTGGTTGCTTAGCGAAGCCCCTTGCACCAACATTGATTGGCTGGTGGCGACAGGCTGCGCAATCCCAATTAGGCTTAACAAGAGGCTTGCCAGCAATAAACTGCGAAAAAATCCTCTGCGATGTTCTCTATCCATAGCGCCTCCAAATTGGCATAGTTGCGATGTTTCGAGCGGAATGAGGCTGCTATATCATAGGCTATGCCAGTATTCGACGTTATGGATGGCCATTAGTCCTAGCTTGTACTAGCCCATGGGTGATATCTCCAAGCTCTGTAGTAGCTTTTTCATCAACCATTAAGCTCACTATGCTATAACTTCAACAGCATGATCCATGGCTTACAAGGATACATTGGGTTCTGAGCAGTAGGTTTTTACGCTTCGTACCAATGATTCTATGGTTCATTATTGGATGTGTGCCTACCCCGGATTTCCCTTGAGGGGGTGCTGGGGGATTAAAGCCCCCGGCGTTTCCCGCCTTGAGGCGGGACGGAAGGGTGGTGAATGCCAATAATTGGTTAAAAACCGACCCTTGAAGGGTCTATAAGGAAATTTTGATGATTGACGATCCTTTTGCCGATTTGGTGGCCGTGCCACGTGGCAGCAAAGATATTCCAAATGTCTCGCATGTTGTCTATTCGCGGCGCTGGCAATATCTTGGTGGAGTATTGGGGATGCTGGGGCTGAGCAGTGCTACAGCCTTATTTGCTAGCCAACCACCACGTTGGGCCAAGCCAATGCTTGGTTCGTTACTGGCGGCGGGCGTTACTGCAACCAGCCTTGGAGTTGGCAACATTTGGCGTTTGGCCGTCGAACGGCATACCTTGCGCTTGCCCCGCTGGCTAAGCACGCTCAATGGCTTCAAAATCGCCCATCTCAGCGATTTGCATCTTGGGCCAAACTATAGTCAGCGCGTGCTGCGCCAAGCACTCAACGCAATCAAAGCTTGGCAACCTGAGATCATTTTATTAACTGGCGATTTTGTAAATCGCCCTAGTGATGTTGGCACATTGGAACGCATGCTAACAGGAATTCAAGCACCCTTGGGCGTATATGCCTGCCTTGGCAACCACGATTACTGGGACGACCCGCAACTGATTGCCCGCACGCTCAAAAAGGTTGGAGTAGAGGTGTTGATCAATCAACATCGGGTGGTGCAATGGCGTGAGCAAGCAATTGTGATCGCTGGAGTTGCCGATCCATGGCAGGCCGATGCTGATTTGGCGCAGGCGTTGCATAATGCTCCTACCGCTCCAGTCGTCTTGCTAGCCCATGGTCCCGATTTTGCCGACATTGCTGCTAAGCAGCACGTGGCCTTACAACTTTCCGGACATGCCCATGCTGGTCATATCAATGCGCCGTGGTTGGGGCCGTTGGTTGTGCCACGTTGGGGCGAAAAATACCCACACGGCCAATTTCGCATCGACCAATGTGGGTTGTATGTGAGTCGGGGTTTGGCTGGCCTGCCGATTCGCTTTGGGGCAACGCCTGAAGTTGGCCTATTGACCTTGATCGCAGCCTAAAAATCTTCGTGAACTTCGAGAATCCGTCGGCGCAGCGGATATAAATCAGCGGGACGGCAATGCACATCGCCGATTCGCAGCTGATATTTCAAAAACGCCAACTCAGTAAGTAAATGATGGCGAGTACGCACCGTTTGCAGTGCTCGCCAGCCGCCGCGAACCAAGGCTTCCCATTGGCTTTGTACCCGACGGCGGGTTGAACGCACGGTTTGGTAAGTCGCTTGATCGATAAATCCACAGCGAATTTCCTCAACCAACTCTAGATCGATCCAATAGCGCTCTTTACGCCAAGCGATGATCGCTACCAGTACCACAATTAACACGCCGCCGCTACTGATCAACCATGCGATCAATACACCTGGAAAGCGATAGCTAATCGTCATATTGTGCAGTGCGTGGAACACGACAGCCAAAATTAGGCTCAATGGCTGCATCACAACCACCACCCAACGGCGGCGTTCATAGCGAATCATGCCCAAAGCTACCCCAATGATGCTGGTGTAGAAGGCATGATTAAAGCCAAATAACACCACGCGCAGCCACAGTAATGAAGTAATCGAGCCGCCGCGACTAGCAAAATAAATCGCATTTTCGGTCATGGCAAAGCCAAAACCAATCAATGCGCCATAAATAATGCCATCGAGCACACCATCGAACTCATAGCGAAAGAACATATAAATGCCAAACAATGCCAAGGCTTTGAGGGGTTCTTCGACCAATGGAGCATACCAAACTGGTTGGCTACCACGGTCAAAGCCTAAAGTTGAAGCAGTATTGGGCAATTCAGCCAACAACGCGAGGGCCACGGCAGGCACCGCACCCCATACAAACACTGCTAACAGCAGCGGCCATGGTTCTTTTTCATAGCGATCAAGCCACCACAAAAAGGTCACGTACAGCAGCGTTGGCAATACCGTCAAAACAATTGCAAGCCACATTGATTTTCTCGTTGATTGATTGCGGCGCTCAGCTTGGCCATCAATACGGTATGACCTACTCCGTCACCCATGGTCGGGAATCGGGTTCGGGAATACTTAGCTCAGCGAGACGGGCATTTGTGGGAATCCCATCACTGTCCCATCCATGCAGAGCATAATATTTCGTTAGCAGTGTGTCAAGGGTGGGAATTTGATTGGCGGCGATTCCGCTGGTTAATGGCTGTTGTTGCCAGCGGGTGCTGAGGTCGTCGCTATGGCCCCATTGCAAGGCCAGCAGACGCTCGACTGTGATAATTCGTTCGCCAACTTTGGCTAAATCGGTTGGCGAAACGCTCTTGCCAATATCGGCACTCAGAATCGTCGCCAGTTCTTTGGGGGTAATTTGGTAGGCTAAGGCCGCCAAGCGCCGACAAATTCCAGCGCTATCGAGGCCAGCTACAAAGCGTTCATGCCAGATTAGGCGTTCAGGCTTGCCATTGACCACGCTTGGTTGATGGTCGTCGTTGCCTTTGAGCCATTGAGGAATCGTATCAAGCCACTCGTACCAAGGCATGGCTCCTCGGGCATCGCCACCGATCGAACTGGTCGCCAAGTGCAAGGCCCAACCTTGGGCAGCGCGTGGGTCAAGTGGGCTGATCGTCAAATTATTGGCCAGCGGGGCAAATTGGTCGCTGCCATAAAAAACTTGGCTCATCTCGTATACGCCCAACGAGAGCAACCCTCCAATGCCTTGTTTGGTGGCAATCGCATCGATCGCCGCCAATATCGCCGCTTCATCGCCCCATTGCAAATCGTATTGGCGGGTCAATTCACGCTGGCGACATTCCATCAAAAAGGCAATTGCATTGGCGGTTGCATTGGGATCAAGCCCATAGCGCAAGCAGCGTTGGTTAGCCTCGATAATTGCTGCTGGAGATTGCAACCCGCAGCGTGCCCCAAAACCCACAATCGCCTCGATCTCAGGCCGGGGCTGGTTGGTGGTAGCAAAATCATGGTAGCAAGGTAGTGGGCAGCGTGGGCAACCACGATCATAAATCTCGCCAGCATAATCGCCAGTGGTTGGCATCACGCTTGGCTCAGGATCTTGGCCATTGCGTCCAGTAATCGCTCCATGGTTAGCGGCCAAATCAACATAGTAGCTTGAGCCATAATCGCGAATCGCGGTTGCCAGTGGGTCGCGGTCGATGCGCTCGGTAATTGGCTTAAACGATGAGAGAAAGTTGGCGGTATCGGCAGGCTTGACCATGCGGGTGCCGCGCACCACAATCGCCTTGAGTCGTTTCAAGGCCATCACCATGCCAGTGCCAGCAGGCTCAGCCAAGTAGCGGCCTTCAGATACCAAGGCTGCATAGGGCAACATCTTTTCGCCAGCCTGACCAAGCGTCAAAACTCGCGCATCAGCGCCATGTTCGGCCATCAGGGCATCGTTAATTTGCTGGGTATCAAGGCCATTAAGGTGATTAGCAGGGTAAAGTTCGGCTTGACCATTATCGATTACGGCGTAGAGCCAAGCAGTTGCCTGACCAACCACCCAAATCGCATCAAAGCCAGCGCGTTTGAGCGCCGCGCCCCAATCGCCAACCGCCCAACTATGAATCAGATTTCCAGTCAAGGGTGAACGAGTGGTAGCCACAAAGCCGCCAGTAGCATAGGCCGGAGTGCCAGCCAACACCCCAGGAGCCAACAACAACGGATTATCGGGAGAGCGAACTGCTGTATCGGGGGGAACAAAATGATACATCAAGCCCGCTGTCAGCCCACGTCCACCCAAATATAGCTCGCGAATTGGCGATGGGATGTCAAACGTGGAAGTACTGGCTGTGTCGAGGTTAATGCGTAACGCACGCCCGATAAACGCCATGCGTGGTCTCCTTCCGAAGCTACTACGATGCGTATTGTACAGTAGGTACACAAGTCTAGCAACGCATACCCTGTACGCTTGTCAGCCCGACCGCAGGACTGGCCTAAAACCGCTTCTCTAGTCGTTGTAGGCTGCATGCTAGCGTGTTTCAAGTCGGGCGCTGTTTAATGCTGGCCAGTCGATTTGCACGCCTAAACCTGGCGTTGCCGATGGCTGAATCGTAGCGGTTGCAAAGTTCAATCCAGTTGCCAGATCGTTGGTAATCAATAATGGCCCATCAAGGTCAACAAAATCGGCCAAGCCTGCCAAAGCACAGGCCGCTGAAACCCCGATGCTACTTTCAATCATACACCCAAGCATCACTTGTAAATCATGGGCTCTGGCGGTGGCAATCGCGGCGAGTGCCCCGACGATTCCGCCAGTTTTCATCAACTTAAGGTTTACGCCATCAACGACGCTGGCCCAGCGAGCAACATCGGCAGCAGTTTTAATTGGCTCGTCAGCAAAAATTGGCACGCCATAGTTGGCAGCTTTAAGTTGGGCATAGCCCTCTAAATCATCAACTGCCAAGGGTTGCTCAATCAACTCCACGCCCAGTTCAGCCAGCGCTGGAATCAATTGGGCGGCGGTTTCGCGGCTCCAGCCTGCATTGGCATCGACCCGCAGGCGGCTATTGGGCGCGGCTTCGCGAATTATCGCCACGCTGGCCAAATCGGCGGGGCCACCTAACTTAACCTTGAGCATTGGATAATGCGCCACGGCTAAGGCTTGTTGGCGTAAGGCCTCAGGCGCTTCAATTGGCAAAGTAACTGAGGTTTGCGGGATTTCTAAGCCATTCAAACCTAAAAGATGGCGCAACGAGACACCAAGTTGCTGGCCTAAGCGATCATGCAAGGCTAAATCGACGGCAGCGCGGGCGGCGCGGCTCTCAAAATCGAGCTTGGCCAAGAGCCAATGAATTGCCGCTGGATCATAGCTGCTGGTGATTGTTTCGCGATAGCGCTCCAGCCAAGCCTGAATTTTGGCGGCAGTTTCGCCGTGATACGCCACAGCAGCGGCCTCACCCCAGCCATCATCTAAATTCAACAACACATTCTGGCGGGTATTGCTGGCTCCGTGGGCAATCCGAAAGGTGTTGCGCAAGCGTAGTTCAACCGGATAAATCGCCCATTCCATGGCTATTGCTCCTCGCGAATCCGCCGAATCACCACCAAACCAGGGTTGCCCTGCGCTTGATAGACGTGCGCATGCACTTCATCAATCCGATCAAGCGAGATGCTCCAATTGCGTTGATTTGCATGAATCATCCACTCGTTGTCAAGGGCAATCGAAACATGGTTAATCCGTTCGTGGCGGTAATCTTCGATGTTGCGCAGCACGCCCCAAAATAGCAAATCGCCAGCTGCAACCTGCTCACGGCTGATTAAACGGCCAATTTGCGATTGTTGATCAGCGTCACGCGGCAATTGCACGCCCAGCCAACGATAAGCAGCTTGGGCCAAACCTGAGCAATCGAAGCCAAAACTGGTCGTGCCACCCCATAAATAGGGCACGCCAATCAATTGGCGAATTGCCTGCAACATATCCTCGATGCCAGCGCTATCAACCGAACACAAATCTTCAACTGGAGTTAATGAATCGGCTTCGAGCCAGCCTGGCACGCCCGCAGGTGAGCGCATAAAGGCTTTGCCATCACGAAATTCATCAATTTCGAGCCGAATGCCCCATGGCAACAAGCCAATTTGGTCGCCCTCTAAGCCCCACAATGGCAACCAACGGCTGGTAACAACATGGGTTGCCGCACTCCGATAGGTGCTTGGTTGATCGTGTAGCACGACACCATTGCGCCGTACCCAGCCCAAATAACCATCGCTGGTAATTACTTGTAACCATTCATGATCATGGGCGAGCACCTCTAAGCCTTCACCAAAACTGGCTTCAGTTACCAATTCTGAATCACGAGTGGCCTGCCAGCGCACATCGAGCACCCCAAACACCACGGTTGCAAAACCATGCTCAGGCTGTTCGCGCAGTACAATCAATTCATCGCGCACATTCGGCAACAATGCTAATAACGCCGCATGCTGGCTGCGATCCAACACCCGACCACGGAGCACCGTACCATTGTCTTCTTCGACGTGGGCAGCTAAAATCGTCATACGCCGACGATCAAATTGGGCTGCATACTGATCAATCGTGGTTTGAAGTGGATGCATCGTTCACGTCCTCTGCTAGCATGAAACCTTGAGTGGTGAAAAAGTGGGCCTGTGAACTATTGGCTAAAACGTCTACCTGAACTTGTGGATAACGCGCTTGGGCTAAGCCATTCAGCGCAGCGCTCAGCAACACTGATTCAAATTGTTGATCTTGAAAGGCTTGGGCCACCGCCAATTGCAAAATCTTAACCGTACTGGCCTGTTTGACCACAACGATTGCTCCGAGCAAACCGCTACGGGTTTCAATTGCAAATGAGCAAGCATCTAATAAACGACCATATTCGCCTTGCAAGGCCGCAAAGGCCCAGTCGATTGTGGCCGAGAGCGTTGGAGTTGGGTCATTCGGCAGTGGCACGCCAGCAGCATGCAATAGACGACCTAAATCAACCCCATCGTCGATACTCAGGTAGCGCAGTGGGTAGGGGGAATCAAGCACCCCTAGGCGAGTTGCCATGTGTAAGGTTTGCCAATGATCCATGGGGTATCCTTTGAGATCGTGATTAATGGGTATGCTACCATATTTTTGGGCAATCCGAACGATCCCCCACTCCACCAAGAGTCCTAGCTCGATAATCCGACTAAAGACTGAGTGATCGCTACTTGACGGCCTGCAAGCGGCTATGCTATTCTAGGCCTGTTCGAAATCAATTCTGCTATTTTCTTAGATGGAGGCTGCATGATGATCAACTTGATCAACAATCCAGTGCGCACTGCAAGTGATGCAGGCACCCATGCGCCCATCTACCTCGTGCTTCTCTCCTAAAGCGATTCGCTAATAAGCACCGAGGGCCGTGGGCGTGATATCAACAACGCTCACGGCTCTTGTTTTCTACGGCTGTGGACCTGCCTTTCTATGATGGGCCGTGAGCATTCTTTCAAGCAAGATACTCATGGTCTATTATGTTTGTTTAGGAGGCTCCTAGTGTTAATGCTCGACCGCGATGGAACCGTCCTGTGTGTAGAAAAGCCCAAGCCCAAGCCCAACTCGATGAAACGGGCTTATGCCGAGTTGCCCCACGAACCAGATCAAGATCAAACCAGCCGCATTGGCCGCTTGGTAGATCTGGCCTTCGATCAACTAGGCTTTCGGCGCTTGGAATTACACGTTAGCGACGACCACGCCAGCAAACGTCGATAAATCCTCCTCAATGAAGAGAGAGAGTTGATCGATCCCATCTATCGCATATCATGGAATTGCTAATAGCAATTGACCAGTTCGTGCAACCCTTGGATGGAGTATCCCAATGCAGCAAGCACCTGCTTTAGTGGTAGCAAATATTTATAAACAATTTGGCGCGAGTGAAGTCAAACATTGGCTCACTCGTCGCCCTCGTCCTAACCCCAAGCCACCAGTCGTCGCGGTTGATCACGTCAGCCTCGATGTGGCCGAGGGCGAGATTTTTGGCTTATTGGGAGCCAACGGCTCGGGCAAATCAACCTTGATTCGCTTGATCTCAACCTTACTCATTCCCGATTCGGGCAAGATTCAGGTTTTTGGCCTCGATGTACGCAACGATGAAAAAGCGGTCAAACGCTTAATCAATCGAGTTAGCGTTGAGGCTTCGTTTTTTAAGAAATTGAGCGCCTTAGAAAACTTAATGTATGCCGCCCGTTTGTATGATCTCAAGCCAGCCTATGCTCGTGCCGAATGTGTGCGCATTTTGGCGGCGCTGGGCTTGAAGGAAAAACGCTTGTATGAGCCGCTGGAAAATATGTCACGTGGTATGCAGCAAAAAGTTGCGATCGCCCGTGGCCTCTTGACCAAACCACGGCTGTTGCTACTCGATGAGCCAACGACTGGGCTCGACCCACGTTCGCGCTCGGATGTGCAGCGTTTTGTGCGGCGTTTGCGCGATGAATCGGGCACAACCGTCTTTTTGACCACCCACGACATGGACGAAGCCGATCGGCTTTGCGACCGCATCGCGATTATCGATGCTGGCAAAATTGTGGCCTTGGATACCCCGCAAGGTCTCAAAGATCGCATTGGTCAGCAAATCGGCAAGCCCAACGCTACGATGGAAGACGTTTTTATGACTCTCACAGGCCGATCGTTGGCCGACGAAGATTTTATGGACGAAGACACCGACTATATGGAGCATCATCATGAAGACCAAGCTGAACACAGCATCGAAGGAGCGTGAATGAACGGAACAATTATGCGTGCCCAAAGTGGCTTTTTCTGGGTAAAACTCGACGAGACAGGCGAAACGTTACGCTGCACCCTGCGCGGGCGGCTCAAAAAAACCAAACAATATAGCGATCTCGCGACGCTCGGCGATTTTGTGCGAATCACGCCAACCATTCCCAACGAGGGCGTGGTCGAAGAGATTTACCCACGGCGCAGCAAGCTTGCCCGTACAGCCATCAAGGGCGCACATTTTGAACAAGTGATTGTTGCTAATTTAGATATTGTGCTAATTACCTTTGCGGTAGCCCACCCTGAGCCACATGTGCGCATGATCGATCGCTTTTTGGTGATTGCTGAGGCCAATAACCTTGATGTAGCGATCATTGCTAATAAATGCGATTTAGCTGGCGATAGCCTAAAACAGGTTTTCAGCATCTATGAGCAAATTGGCTATCCGGTGTTTTACACCAGCGTTAGCACTGGCCAAGGCATCGAGCAAGTTCAAGAGATAATTCATAATAAAATTTCGGCCTTTACTGGCCCTTCAGGGGTCGGCAAATCGAGCTTGCTTAATGCGATTCAGCCAGGCCTCAATTTACGCACTGGCGATGTCAGCGATGCAGTGCATAAAGGCCAGCATACCACCGTAGCCGGCGAATTGGTGCCGTTGCATGCTGGTGGTTTTGTGGCCGATACTCCAGGGATTCGTGAGCTGGGGCTGTATCAAATGGAGCCAGATGAGCTTGAATGGTGCTTCCGCGAGTTCCGGCCATTTATTGATCAATGTGGGTTTAGCGATTGCACCCATACGCACGAGCCAGAATGTGCAGTCTTGACCGCAGTTGAAGCTGGCCAAATCAGCAGTGCACGCCATCAAAGCTACCAGAAATTACGCGACCACACCGCTGAACAAAGTGCTAGTCAACGCTTTTAAGTTCCCTCGCCCCTTGCCCACCCAGCAGGCGAGGCGAATTGCCAAACGAAAAAAGCCCCTCTCCCGCGTTCAGTGGGAGAGGGGTTGGGGTGAGGGAATATTAGCGCCGATTGTTGTTTTCGGTCGAACGGGCAATCGATGGGCCAGGGGTATGTGATGGCGGCCCAGCAACTTCACGGGCTGATGGTGGCGCTTGCTCTTGCTTGGCGGCATAATCCGCTGCAAAGGCTGCCAAGGTTGCATCAGGCTCGTAGAAGAAATCAAGATTATTGCCATCCTTGGCTTCTTCTTCGGAAACCACAATTTGGACTTTTGCCCCGCTAGGAATTCCGCCCGAAGCCAGCAAATCGGCCAACGGAGCATCGATATCCTTCATCAAACGGGAGCGCAACGGGCGAGCGCCAAAACGTGGGTCGAAACCACGGCGCAGAATATAATCGCGAGCTTCCTCGTTTAAGCTAATTTCCACGCCATGGCGACGATATTGCTCATTCGATTCGGCAACCATGCGATCAAGTACTTGACGTAATGTATCGCTACTTAATGGCCGGAAAGCGATAATTTCATCGATCCGGTTGATCCATTCAGGGCTAAAGACCTTTTGCAGCGATTCAAAGCCGATTTGATAAATTTGTTGGCCAGTCGATTCGACGACGCGATTGGGTGTGCGGAAACCAATGGTGCGTTGCGAGACATAATTTGCCATTTCCTGAGCGCCAACATTCGTGGTCATGATAACAATAGCGCGATGGAATGAAACTTTGCGCCCACCGTTGAGCAAGGTAATCTCGCCATCTTCCATGATTTGCAGCAACAAATTCCAAAGCTCGGATGTGGCTTTTTCAATTTCGTCAAACAAGATCACCGCATTTTCTTGCTCGATTAACTCAGGGTCGAGCAAGGGCTTTTGATCGCGTCCGACGTAGGAGGGAGGAGCGCCAAGCAACGCCGAAACTTCGTGGCCTTGGCTAAACAGCGAACAATCGAGCTTGAGAAACCCACCGCCTTGCGGATGTAAAAATGCAGCTAAACGCTTAGCACATTCACTTTTACCAACGCCGGTTGGCCCAAGAAACAGCAAGGTTGCGCGTGGACGCTGCTGACTACCAGCACTAAAGCCAAAGCGAGCACGATTCAAGGCGCGAATTAAACTTTCGATCGCGCGATTTTGGCCAAAGACACTAGTGCGTAATTCTTGTTCAACGGCATCGAGTGGGTTTTTATCACCGCGCACCGCTCGTTGCATGGAACCGCTGATCGGTGTTTTTTGCTGTTCATCCATACTTTACCTCCAAGACAGATACGGCAACCATGGCAAAACCCGTGAGACTATTGTATCCCACGGGTTTTTGCTGAGTCAAGGATGCTTAGTACTGTTTTTTAGGGTGCTACAGGGATGGTATTTAATACCGCAGGGTTGATAGTTAGGATCTGACCAACGACCCATCCTTCACTACCATTTGGTAACTTGATTTTGAACCAAGCACTATCGCTGCTGCGGTTGATCAGCGAGACATTTACCCCAGCATCAACTTGGGTCAAAACATCGCCGCCAGGTGCTGAGCGCACATTGCCACCATTGAAGGCTACGGCAAATGGGGCATCGCCGCTGACAGGGGTAATTTTGTTGACTTCAGTCGCAGGTAAGTCGATTGTACTGCTATTGAGCCAGCCCGATTGGCCACTTTGGCTGATGGCCACCAAATACCAAACTTCGCCATTAACTGGCATCTTGACGACAATCCGCGCAATTTCGCCAGCAGTTACGTTGCCACGTTGGTTGGCTGGGCCAAACGGCGTGGTGTACACAATGCCTGGGCGGCTGATCACCACATTATCCAAGGGTACTGGCACGCCACCAGGCGCAGCGGTTGGTTGGACTGGGGTAACTTGGGTTACTGGAGTTGAGCCATCAGCAGGTGTTGGCACCATCGTGCCTGAAATTGGATCGGTGGTAGTAGTTGGGGTTACATCGATCGGAGTTACCGCAGTATCGCCCAAGAAGCGATCAAGTGCATCGCCCTTGATTTCAATCGCTTCGTCGGCAGTTGCCAAAGTAATACCATCGGCACTAGCAACCGTCACCTGAACGGTATATTCCGACGATTTGCGGCCATCTTCGTGGCCTTCCATCTCAGGAATAATCAAGCGAGCCTTGCCGCCACTGATAGTTGTGGTCATCGCATCGGTTTCAAAAAACTCAAATGGGCGGCCATCTTCCAATAAGATCGCTCCCACTTGGCTGTTATCAGGGGCATCTGTGGTAATTGAGATTTGAGCCGTCAATTTGCCATCACTCACAATCATGCTGGCACGATCGATCGTCAAGGCTGTGGTTGGAACTTGGGTTGGCACAAGATCCTCTTCGCCGCCACTTTGGCCCCAAACAGCATAGGCGATTGCAGCCAAAACTAGGAACAATACCACCACAACCAAAATGATCCCTAGCCCACCACCTTTTTTTGGTTCTTCGGGGGTTGGCAACGACGTATAGTCAGTTGGAACATAATCAGCAGGCAACGAAAGTTGATCGGGGACTTTTTTGCGCCGTAACTGCCAAACAGTCGTTGGCTGAGAACGTGGTGTTAAGGCAACTTGAGACATTCGGCTCGCCTCCCCCACGAAGTGTGGGTTACTAAAAAATGCAAAGTTATCGCTTTAGGGCGTATTATAGCGAGGAGAGATTGATTTGACAACGAAGCCAAGTGTTGGCTCTGATACAATAGCCTAGCATTAGTGTCAAGCGAGGTCGTTTTATGCGGTTGATCGTGGTTCGTCATGGCGAAACAGCCTGGAATGCTGAACGCCGTTATCAAGGCCATTTGCCAATTCCGTTGAATCAGCGCGGGCGCGAACAAGCGTTATGCGCTGGCCAACGTCTAGCAAAACTAGCAATCGATCATCTTTATGCCAGCGATATTGCCCGTGCTTGGGAAACTGCCACCATTATTGGCGAGCAAATTGGCCGCACGCCTGAGCCATTAATCGATCTCCGAGAGATCAACGATGGCGATTGGGCCGGCCATACTCCCGAAGAATTGCACGATTTGTTTCCCGACCATATGCAATTGATCAAGCTCAACCCCGATAGCACCCAACGCCTGAATGGCGAATCGTATGCTGAGTTGCAACAGCGTATGGCCAAGGCCTTCGATCACTTTGCGGCCAATCATCACGGTCAAACCGTGGTAGCGGTTTCACATGGTGGCGCGATCCGCGCTTTGGTCTGTCATCTGCTGGCAGCACCGCTCCGCCACTTTGGCCGTTTGTGGCTTGATAACGGCGCATTCGTCGAGATTGTTGCCCACGGCGATGAATGGCGGGTCTTGCGGGTCAATGATGCCGCCCACCTCGATGGGGTGTTTGCCAAGGGCGAATGAGCGCAAATCAAAAGGCAAAAGTCAGAAGGCAAAAGCGAGCATAGAATATAAATATAACGTTTAGGGGTCAGGGATCAGGGGCTAGGGTTTAGGAGCCAACAGTGCTATGATTCAACATCCTGATCCCTGATCCCTGATCCCTCTCCTTTCGTGTTTAAAATAAATTATTCAAGATAATCGCGGAGTTTTTTGCCAAAGCGGGGGTGACGCAGTTTGCGCAGCGCCTTAACCTCGATCTGGCGAATCCGTTCGCGAGTTACCCCAAACTCTTTGCCAACTTCTTCAAGCGTGCGTTGTGTGCCATCTTCTAGCCCAAAACGTAGCTTCAAGACGCGCTTTTCGCGCTCGGTCAGCTGATCAAGTACCTGAGCCACTTGTTCGCGCAACATCTGATGTGAAGCTGCATCGGAGGGCGCTTCAAGTTTTTCGTCGGGCAAGAAATCGCCAAGTTGGCTATCTTCTTCTTGGCCAACTGGGGTTTCGAGCGAAACTGGCTCCATCGAGGTTTTGCGAATTGCCCGTACTTTCTCGACTGTCAGATCGAGTGCCTGTGCTAGTTCTTCATCGCTTGGTTCACGACCATTCTCTTGGGTCAAACGCCGCGCCGTGCGCATCATGCGGTTGATCGTTTCGACCATATGCACCGGAATCCGGATGGTACGGGCTTGGTCGGCGATTGCCCGCGTGATTGCTTGGCGAATCCACCAGGTGGCATAGGTTGAGAACTTAAAGCCTTTGGTGTAATTAAATTTCTCAACTGCACGAATCAAGCCGACATTGCCTTCTTGAATCAAATCAAGCAACGAAAGCCCACGGCCAATGTATTTTTTGGCCACGCTGACCACCAAACGCAAGTTGGCGGTGGTCAGGTGTTCACGGGCTTGCTCGCCACGGTCGATGCGGCGGCGCAAGGCTAGGCGTTCAGCATCCGAAAGCGTATGATCATTCTCGATCAACTCTTGTTGGGCTTTATCGCCATCTTCCATGGCGCGGGCTAGCTCAACCTCTTGTTCGCCTTTGAGCAACGGTACTAAGCCGATTTCGCGCAAATACAAGCGTACCGTGTCGTTGACACTAATGCCTTCATTGGAAAAATCGGCTTCAGGATTCTCGCTGACCGTGATTTCATCGTCATCGTCGCCAGTTTCCTCGACCCGAATATTGGCCTTTTGCAAGGTATCGCGAATTTCTTCGAGTTGTTTATCCTCGTCACGCTGCGAATCGATAATTTGCTGAATTTCGCCAGGCGTAACATAACCTCGTTTTTTGCCAGTGGCTAAAAGATCGCTGAGTGTGCGTAAAGCGGGAAAATCGTCAGTTTCATCACCCGCAAGCTCAGAGTCGAGGATTTCATCGTCAAGAGCCATCTGTTCCTCCTCTAATTATTTGAGCGAATCACGGGTATCAAGAAAATAGCTGCTGCGACGTGGTTCCGAAGTCGCACGCAAATAATGTTGTATGGCCATGGCTTGCTCCAGCAATCGTTCCTGTTGATCAGGTTCGGCGGCGGCAATTATCTGACCAAGGCGTTCGCTCCAGCGCTTGCCTAAACGGTGACGCAATGGGCGCAAACATTCCTCGGCTTCACGAGTCACACGAAAACTACGGGTTGGTGGAGCATGATCCCAATTAAGTAGGCGTTCGCCATGGGCTTGCAATTCGGCTGGTACCGTTTCAAGCCATTCAATTGGATTGGGAGTAGCCATCGCCTGGGCTGAGCGCCACAGATCCCATAATACACGATTTTCGACTCGTTCAAAAAGTTCGCTCACATCGCCACTCCACAACTCGCGCAGAGTTGGCGCTGCGGCTAAATCATCACGTAGCTGTTCGCTGACCACTGCTTGGACTTGGGGAAAGCGAATTAATAACGATAAGAGAAAATCTTCGCGCCGCGCCTCCTGCTCTAGAATTGAAAAAACTGGCGGTGGCGCAGCGGGGCGGCTTTGACGCTGGTTGGGTTTGCGCTGACGCTCTGGTTGGTCGCCGCCAATTGTGCCTTCAATTAACCGTTGATCAACCTTAATCTGGTTGGCAAGCCGCTGAATATAATGCGCTTTTTCAACTGGATCGGCAATTTGATTGAGCAAAGGCGTAAGTCGCTCGACCGCCGCCGATTTGCCCTTGGCAGTGGTCAGATCCAAGCCACGGGTCAAGGTTGCCAGATAAAAATCCATCAACGGCTGGGCATTGGCAATCAGTGTGCGCCATTCCTCAGGGTTGTTGCGCACAATATCATCAGGGTCGCGGCCATCAGGCAGCAGGGCTATCTTGATCGTGGCATCAAGCTCACGCTCCCAGCGCAACATGCCTGAAGCGGTGGGCACAGGTCGCACATGGGTATCGAGCGTTTCGCGCAAGGTTTCCAAGCCGCGCAAGGCCGCCGATTGACCAGCAGCATCGCCATCCATCGCCAAGGTAATGCGCTTGGTCATTTTGTTGAGTTGGCTGGCATGGACATCAGTCAAGGCTGTGCCCATTGGGGCTAGCACATTACGAAAGCCTGCTTGATGGGCCATAATCACATCAACATAGCCCTCAACTACGACCACGCTATCGCTACTGCGAATCGTCTCGCGAGCTTGAAATAGGCCATATAGCAGGCTACTTTTATCAAAGAGCAAGGTTTGGGGCGAATTGATATATTTGGGGTGACCATCGCCCAAGATCCGCCCCCCAAAGCCCACAATCTGGCCCTTGGCATTATGAATTGGAAACATCAAACGCCCACGAAAGCGATCATAATAGCCGCCCTGTTCGCGTTCCAAGGCTAAGCCAACCTCGGCCACTTCGCTCGGATTGGCCCCGTGGCGATCGTGCAGGTAACCCAACAAACTTGACCAATCTTCGCTAGCATAGCCCAACTGAAATTGCTCGACAGTTTGCGGGGTCAGCCCGCGTTGCTCGATATAGCTACGCACATGAGCTGCTTTGGGCGATTGCAATAACTGGTGGCTCCAAAAACGGGCGGCGGCGGCATTCAACTCCAGCATGCGCGAACGCAGCACATCTTCTTGATCATCTTGGGCGGTGCGTTGGCGTAATTGGACTCCTGCGCGGGCCGCCAGTTGATTCAGCGCCTCAGGGAAATCGATGCCCTCGCGTTGCATCAGAAAATCAAAAATTGTGCCGCTGGCTTTGCAACCAAAACAGTGGTAGCTGTTGCTATCGGCAAACACCGTAAAAGCCGGCGTGCGGGTATTCGAATGGAATGGGCAAAAGCCCACCCAATTGCGCCCCGCCTTACGCAGCGGCACATAATCGCTGATGAACGACACAATGTCAATGCGTTCTTTGATATCGTCAATAACTGAGTTCATAATTTAGAGCATAGAACATAGAGCATAGAACATAGGTATGTTTGGCACTACGGCTATCAATGGCTCCTTTTTTAACCGCGAAGAGCACGAAGAGCACAAAACCGGCATTCAAAGCTAGCCTCTGATCGCTGACCCCTAGCCCCTGATCGCTGATCCTTTATTATGCTAAATATCCCGCGCCATCAAATCGGCATAGGTTTCGCGGCGTTGAATGAGCGTCGCCTGCCCGCGATCTAACAGAACCAAGGCTGGGCGTGGCACGCCATTATACGCGCTGGCCATACTGAGTGTATAGGCTCCCGCGACAGGCACTGCCACAAGCTCGCCAACCTCGGCAGCAGGCAAAGCCACTTCCCGAATTAAGACATCGCCCGACTCACAAAACCTTCCGGCCAATTGCACGGGCGCAATCGGCGGAGCACAAGGACGAGCAACTAACGCAGCGGTATACTGAGCATTGTACAACGAAGGCCGCAAATTATCGCCCATTCCACCATCAATATGCAAATAATCGCTACCATCAACCACAGTTTTGTGCCCAGTCACGCTATAGAGTGCCACTCCTGCCCGTGCCACCAACGATCGGCCAGGCTCGATAATCAAGCGCGGCAGCGGAATTTGATAGCGTTGGCAGCCCAAACGCACAGCATTGGCAATGGTATTGGCGTAGGTTTCGATATCGCCAGCTTGCTCGTTGGGCATATAGGCCACCGCCAAACCACCACCTGGGCTGAATTCAGTTAAGAGCCAACTTCGCTCACGCCGTTGCTGATCGGCAAATGCCAACAGCCGACCGATCATCTCGCGCAAGGCGGCCCAATCGCGCATTTGCGAGCCAATATGGGCGTGTAAGCCAACCAAATTCAGACCTGGTGCTTGTAAAGCTAAGCGCACCGCCTCGGCAGCAGTGCCATCCTCTAGTGGCATGCCAAACTTAGCGCTGGCGGCTCCGGTGCGAATATGGGCATGTGCGCCCGCCGCCACATCTGGCGCGATGCGCAAGAGAATCGTTTGCGGTGTTCCCCGTTTGGCGCAATAGTCGGCCAAAAATTTAAGCTGATCAAGATTATCAACCACAATTCGGCCAATCCCAGCCTCGACCGCTTGAGCTAATTCGGCTGGTGGTGTACCATTGCCGTGCAAATGCACATGGTCGAGCGGCATTCCAGCACGTTGGGCAATTGCCAATTCGCCACCTGACACCACATCCAGCCCCAAGCCTAAAGAATGCACTAATCGCGCCACGCCCACATTTAACAAGGCTTTGCTGGCATAGTGAATGCTGACATTGCTGCCATAGGCATGGCGTAACGCTGCACTGTAGCGCATTGCAATCGTGCGAATCGTCTCAGCATCCAGCAGATAGAGCGGGGTTGCATATTCAGCCGCCAGCGCCACCAGATCGCAACCAGCAATCTGCAAGCGATCATGAACAACACTGGCACTGATTGGCCAAACATGGGCGTTAGGCATGCGACGAACTTCGGCGTGTTCCATTGGCTCATCCTCGTGGCTTGGCTAGATGAAATTAGGCGTATCAGGTTTAACAAGCTTTTATGACAGATATCTCAGATCTGTACAATATGGTTTGCACAATGACCATTGTATAGTAAGACCCAGATGCCGTAGATGACGGATCGAGAAACTGGTTCTTTTGCTTAGGAGGAAGTCGCAATGTCTCGATTGAAGGTTCGCTTAACTGGTCTACTTAGCGCTTTAGTTATGGTTGGTACGTTATTCAATGGCCATGCCAATGCTGCTCCATGGGCCAATCGTTCAGCCTTTGTCTCACCCAAGTTCGAAGAAGTCTGGCGACGGTCGGATGATCCACGGGTTCGTGATGGGCGCTCGTTGTATTGGGGTTTTGGGCCGTGGTTTGATTATAACGAATATTACCGTGAATCGCCAAATGGCCTGCGCCGCGTGCAATACTTCGATAAAGCTCGCATGGAAATCAACGGGATCAATGGGAACACCGATGTAACCAATGGTTTGTTGGTGGTTGAATTGGTCTCAGGTCAATTGAAAACTGGCGATAATGCCTATGATAACGCCTATCGCACTGCCGCCGACCGCGTGCCAGTTGCTGGCGATGGCTATCAAACCAACAGTAATTCGCCAACCTATGCCTCGTTCGCAGCGGTTTCAACCTACAACAACAATGGCTACCGTGATCCAGATCGCCGCGATCAATCAATTGCCGATGCGATCGACAAATCGGGCAATAAATCAACCCGCAACGATTTACGCGATGCCTACAAAGATCAAACCAAAATTGTCGTTTACAACGCGACGACTGGCCACAATATTCCGCAAGTCTTTTGGGATTTCTTGAATCGCACTGGCCCAGTTATTGTCAATGGTCAGCGCACCAATGGCTCAATCGTCGATTGGACCAGCGCCATGGGCTTGCCAATTAGTGATCCCTACTGGGTAAAAGCCACAGTTGGCGGCGTGCAAAAAGATTTGTTGGTGCAGTTGTTCGAACGGCGGATTTTGACCTACACCCCAACCAATGATGCTGCCTATCAAGTTGAAATGGGCAACGTCGGCCAACACTACTTCCAATGGCGCTATGGCCATTTAGGAACACCATGGAACAGCTCAGAGCCGAGCTTGCCAATTGCTTTTGGTTCGAAGCGTGATGGTGGAGCTGAATGGGATACCTACGCCATGAACGGTGATGGTAGCAGCCAATTGTTGTATGGTAGCAACGATAGCAAAGAAACTGTGCCTTATTCATGGGTGCGTTCATGGGACCCAAGCAAAGTTAAATTGTTCGTCGATTCGCGCCGTGGCAATGGCAGCAATCGCCAAATCTGGACGGTCGGCGCTGATGGTGCCATGACCCGCGTGACTTACACCGACGGTACGCCCACCCCTCCAGGTGTGCCTTACCAAGGCTATGTTGGTACTCCATCGAACGATTTCAATGCTTCAGTTTCGCCTGATGGCAGCAAATTGGCCTTCGTCTCAGATCGTTCAGGTAAGCCGCAAATTTTTGTGAGCTATACCAATGGGGCCAGCCAAACCCAAGTGACGCTTGATGATTGTGATCATCAAACCCCTAGCTGGAGTGCTGATGGCCGTTATCTCTACTGGGCTTCGAACTGTGGTACGAACGCCAAATACAATGTTTATCGCGCCGAACTGAACTGGTTGGCTGATCAACCAAGCAACGATTATCCCTATCTTTCATTGGAATTGCGCAACAAGGTCAATTTGACCAACAGCACAACCAGTGATAATGGCTTCCCACGGGTTTCGCCTGATGGCACCAAAATCGTCTTTACTTCAAACCGTGATGGCAATAGCGAAGTCTATTTGATGAATGCTGATGGCACCAACCAAACCCGTTTGACCAACAGCAGCGCCGAAGATGGTGCGCCTTCATGGAAACTCGATGGCACTAAAATCGCCTTCGATAGCAACCGCGATGGCAACTGGAACATCTATGTGATGAACACCGATGGCACTGGTCAAGCGCAATTGACCAACAACAGCTCCGATGATCGCTGGAATGTTTGGGGCCAATAAGCTCAACATTTCTGCACCCTAAACCCCTCTCCCACCCAGCAGATTTAAGGGCGGACAGGGACGCAGAATGAGTATCCACAGAACGACCTCGGCTTGGTGTACTGGATGGCGCTGAACCAAACCCACACCAAAACCGAGGTCGTATGCCGAGTATACCAGCCCTTGCCCACTGAACACGCTTCTTTCCACCGCCGTCCCTACCCTCTCACCCTGGACGGCTCGTCGGCTCCCCGATTAGCTCTCCTCATCCTGTTCATGCAATCCATCACTACCTGCGTCGTGGCCTCAGGAGTTGGGTCGTGCATGTTCAAGGCCACACCCACCTGCGGGGCATAACGATGATCTGTACGCTGGTCACGTGGGGACACTGGGCGAACCGCCATTGACGATTGGCTGGTGGTCGTCGGAACCACGATCCACGGGACGTGGGTGATGACGGTAACGCGGGGTAGATACTTGGGCACAGCTATACCCGAACACAGGTTGCTCCCCTTTTCCCAACCTGTCCGGCCTTAAACTCGCTCGGCGGGAGATGGATGAGGGCTTTGATTTAACTATGGCGTTCGGCATAGGCGATGCCTGCTTGCAGCGTTGCCTCAACCACCAAACTATTGAAATTCATACCTGTGGTGACTAAGGCTTGGGCAACTTCTGGCCGAATGCCAACTAGCATTGGTTCGCTGCCTAAAAGCCGCACACTATCAATTAGTTCTGAGAAGGCTTGGCTCACCATATTGTCGATGACCGGAACACCCGTAACATCGATAATAATCCAGCGTGGGCGGTCGGTCGAGATGCGGCCAAGCACATTGGTTTGCAACGTTTTGAGGCGTTGTGGTCCAAGCTCGCCGATGAGCGGCACAACCAACATCCGCTTGCCAACAGGCAAAATCGGCACACTCATCGAGCGAATAATTGCCCGTTGATTTTGGATGGTGTCGAGTTGAGCGGCGGCATCGCTGCGGGCAATTTCAGCCTCATGGCGAGCTTGATCGACGCGCTCAACCTGATCGCGCAAGGCTTGTTGCTCGTTGTTGATGCTATCGAGCAGATGATTGAATGCCACAAACACATCGCCAATTTCATCGAGGCGCTTAACTTCGGCACGTTGGGCATAATCGCCAGCAGCAACAGTTTGGGCAGTTTTTTGTAAGGCGCGAATTGGCTTAAAGACCATATGATGGAATAAGATCGTCATTCCAATCAGCGCAATTACCCCGATAAATCCTAGCACATTCATATAGCGCAATGGATTATTGGAGATATTGGCGCGGCGCTGAACGCCTTCTTCAGTGACTAAATCGCGGTAGGTTTTGAAGCGCGTATCGAACGATAAATTCAAATCGCGCACTTGATCAAAGCGGCGTTCGATTACGCGGGGATCGTCAGTAGCAGAGCGATCAATAAACGTTTGGGTATCTTCAATGATTGATTGAACTGAGCGGCGTAGAGCAACATAGGCTGCTTGAACTGGCTCATTGGTATCATCAGTTAAGCCATCCATTACGCCAATTAAACGCTCGGTTTCGCGCACCCAGCCAGTTCGCGAAAGCAAATATTGATCATCTTTCGTTTGCAAAAATGCGAGGGTATTTTGGGTGATGCCTTGGGCGCTGGTTTGCAGCCGCAACAATGAATCGAGTTGCGGAATCGTTTGATCGATCAGCGCCTCGACATCAGTACGATACTTGCCCAGTGACCAGCGAGCAATGATATTGGCACTGCCTACCACCATCACCAGAATGATCAGGCCTAAGCCAAAACGTTGACGAATCGATGAACGCATAATGCCTCAGTGTAAATAGTGTTGATATGATCCATGCGATTATGCTGTTGTTGATTCGTTGTTGAGCGTTGCAAGAATGGCTTACAAGACCATTTGGGCAGCTCGCCCCGCAACCAAAAAGCAAAACAGCGCAACGGCGACTGTCCAACCGACTCCACCCAAAACTGCGCCGACGCGAGCACCAGCACTAGGCCGTGCTTCCACCAAACGCGGGATAATTTCATTGGTGAGGGTGCGATAGCCAGTGGCTAACAAAATGGCTCCTAGCCCTAAATGCGCTAAGCCAAACCCCAGAATGACAAGACTGCCAATCAGCTGCATGGTCGTCTCCTTTGCCGATCAAGGATGCTGCCTCTCTATTCTACGGGAGAACTGCATGACCTGCAACTAATTCAGCAACAAAAATACGATGAAACCAGCTACGAGGGTTGGTATGACTTGGCGCGTATACCACGCCACGATGATCGCGA
The DNA here is from genome assembly GCF_039545135.1 of Herpetosiphon gulosus. NCBI lineage: Bacteria > Bacillati > Chloroflexota > Chloroflexia > Herpetosiphonales > Herpetosiphonaceae > Herpetosiphon > Herpetosiphon gulosus. Next base: position 79,692 of record NZ_BAABRU010000013.1, read on the forward strand.
TCCCCCCAGCCGCCATTTTGGGGCTAAACAGCTCAATTTGGCTATTGTTCAAAGCTAATTCGCTGGCAATAATTGCTGCCAATACTGCTGCTGGTACAAAACGTAGTCCACGCTTGATGATCTCTGGCACATTGGCGTTGCCAAACAAGGCAATGAAGGAGTAGCGAATTCCAAACGTGAGCAAACCGATAATCACAATTGTGAGCCACTGACTCATGCCCGTTTTCCCTCCAGCCCTAAGCCCACCCCAATGCCCACAATCGCTGCCACAATCAGGCCCAATTTATAGGGTAAGCCTGCCGCGAGCACCGCCACACTCGCCCCGGTTACCGCTGCGCCAATCACCGCTTTATCGCGTAAAGTCGGGACTAAAATACCAATGAAGGTTAGGGCTAAGGCGATTTCCAAGACTGGCATTGTGCCAATTTGGCTCCCAACCAAGAGGCCAATGGCTGTGCTGAGCTGCCACGAAAACCAAAGCATAAAGCCTGCCCCAAAGAAGTACCAATGGTCATACTCAGGGTCATTGCGTTCTTGATAGCCGGTAATCGCCACTGCATAGGCCTCGTCGGTCAGCAGATAGGCCAAAAGCACCCGCCAAGCGCGTTTAAGCTGTTGTAGGTATGGCGCAACCGAGGCACTATACAAAGCATGGCGCAAATTGACCACCGCTGCAGTCAAAATAATTGCCACGTTGGGCACGCCTGTGCCAAACAATTGAGCCACGATCATCTGCGAGGAGCCAGCAAAAATAATCGTGGACATGGCTTGGATGAGCCATGGCGATAAGCCGAGTTTTAATGCAGTTACGCCGTAAATTACCCCAAATGGCACAACCCCTAAAACGATCGGAATTTCGGCTTTGATTCCGGCGAACCAGGCTTGATATTTTGGATGCATGCAGCTTCCTTGGCTAAAAAAAGCAGCAGGCTGGGAATCAGCCTGCTGAAACATCGACCGAACTTAGAGGCTTTGCAGAAAGGCCTGCACACCTTGGCTGGCTAGCTCTGGCTGCTCGATAAAATAGCAATGGCCGCTGCCAGGAATGAGCTGAAATTCAGCATTGGGAATGATATGTGCCAGCAACCGACCGTTGCCAATCGGCACCAAAACATCGGCATCGCCATGCTGCACCAACGTGGGATGCTGGAGTTTGGACAGACGCTCGATCGTGCTATGGTTCATAATTGCGCTCCATTGGCCCATAAAGCCATGGGCTGGCCCATGATTCTGCATTCCCACCTCAATATATTCCTCGATCACTTCGGGGTGAGTTTCAACAAAGGCGGGGGCAAAATTAAAGCGCACACTATCTTGCATGACTTCGTGGGCGGTTTTTTGCGTGCCACTCAGCATCAATTCTAAAACCCAGGCTTCGGGGGCGAGGTTGCTGGCTTCAGCATGAAACTCGTCGGGCAAGGCTGGAATATTGGTGGGTTCGCTGGCGTAATGTGGCAGTGTGCAGCCCAAAACCAAGCCTTGTACGCGTTCAGGATAATTTAAAGCCACATGTTGGGCGATCATGCCACCCATCGAAACACCCCAAACGTGGGCCCGCTCAATTCCTAGATGATCTAACAATCCAATCGCATCGGCAGCAAAATGCTCCATGCTATAGGCGGTGAAATCGGTGGGAGCAGTGGTTTTCCCGACCCCACGATTATCGTAATAGAGCACCTGAAAATGTTTGGTTAAGAACGGTAGTTCCTTGCGCCACCCATCAGTTGTGCCGCCCAATCCCATAATCAAGAGCAAGGGTGCGCCTTGCCCAGCGACTTCATAATTAAGCGTGATGCCATTGATTGCTGCCTGGGGCATGCCAGAGTACCTCCAAAAAATCCACTAAGCGACAGAACGTTCCATAATGATCCGCAGCCATGCCAACAACCCAAACTCAGCAGCGGTCATAAAGCTAGCAAAAATCGCTGGCTGCGCCAGTTGGCTCAAACGCACAACTGTATTTTCGCTACGGGTGATCATGGCGATGATCATAATGTTGACGATAAACATAACACTTAAAATGCCGACCGTGCTGAAAATTGCCAACGGATAGGCAATAAACGGCGAGGCCAGTTGGGTCAGCACAAATAGACAAACTGCCACCGCCACTAAAATCGCGTAATCGCGCCAACTGCCAATAATTTGTTGATCGTAACGGGCATTGGCTCGCACACTGACATTAAAGGCGAATAAAATCATCGAACCCATACTAATGCCCATGGCCAAGCCTGAGAGGATGCGTAAAATTGGCTGCGGCGTGTAGAGATTGTAGTTGCCAATATCGAGCAACAGCGAATTAAAGCCATCGCTGCCCATCCAAGCCACACTCAGAACCAATACAATCCCAATCGCCAAGGGTGGCAGTTTGGCGGCACGACCACGGCCCAATAAACTGAGGGTGATGATTGTGGCCAAAAAGCCACTGTACAAGCCAGTATTGCGCTGGCAGAGTGGCATCATCGTGCCCCCAAGGCTTAGGGTATGCTCCTTCGAGCAAACTCCATGTACGACCCAACTGAGTTTCTCGGTGAAATTGCCGGGAATTAAAAATAGCCCAGCAATCGTTAATGTGATTAACACCCCGATCAAGCCCCATAAGGCTGGACGTTCATCGCGTTCGGGCAAGGGCTTGGGTTTGCGGGCCTCTTGAACCATAACTTCGCGCTCGGCTTTACGGGCTTCAACTTGTTGCTTGGCCTTTTCAAGCACTAAACGATTGAGATCACGCTCATTCATGATCGGGCTACTCCTGCTACTTGAGGTTGATGTATGGCTTAGGGTTGCCCAAAATCGCTGATCAGCTTAAGCGTTTGGGAGCGGCTGATAGCGCCAACATGGATTTTTTGGACCAACCCATTGGGATCAATAAAGTAGGTTGTGGGCAAATAGTTAACATTAAAAGCTTGGCTAATGCTGCCATCGCGATCCAGTGGTAATACATAGCTTACCCCAATTTCGCTGGCAAAACGCTGCACAACTTCAGCATTTTCATCTTTGTTCACACCAATAAAGACCACATCTTGGCGTTCGCGGGCAATTGCCTCGAAATCGGGCATTTCGGTGCGGCATGGCACACAGGTGGTTTGCCAAAAATTCAGCACCACAACTTTGCCGCGAAAATCGCTCAGCGACACCTTTTTGCCTGCCTGCTCATAGCTTAGCTCAGGAATTTGCTCGCCAATTTGAACTGTACCTTCAGCCAAACTCAAGTTTTGGGCCAAGCTAACGTTGGCGGCTGGCAGGCTTTGTGCTGTGGGACTAGCTTGGCTGGCACATGCGGCCAGTAACAAAAGCATACATCCAAACGAGGCTAAACGGCCTATCATTATTAAACTCCTTGATCTGGATTGGGTATAGAGTTGAGTGCATTGCGAATGGTAGTCTCATTGAACGGATAGTACCAAGATTGGGCTGCAATTTGCAGCACAGGTATCTTATACTTATAACGCTCATACACTGCTACATCATCAAGAATATTGATACACACAAGCTGAGCTTGAAACTCCTGCGCTAGCGCTTCAAGCCAATGCTCGGCTTCGTCGCATAAGTGACACCCGGGACGCATATAAAGCTGCCAGTTCATCATGACCCTCCTAGCATGCTATTGTACCGCGTCCACGATCAACGAGTGTATTTTTTGGAAGGAGCTAGCTCATGCCGCCGATTGACGTTCGTGGTCGTAGTTTGATGTACGATGATGGTGGTGATGGCGAGGTGGTGTTGTGTATTCATGGCTTTCCATTCAATCGTTCGATGTGGGATGAAGCGCGATTGGCCTTGGCTAGCCGCTATCGGGTGCTTAGCCCCGATTTGCGCGGCTTTGGCGAATCGAGTGGCAGCGAGAGTTGGACGCTTGACGATCAAGCCAACGATTTAATTGAATTATTGGATCATTTGGCGATTGATCGGGTGGCAGTGCTTGGTTTATCAATGGGTGGTTATATTGCGCTGAATTTGGCGCGACGCTATCCTGAGCGTTTGTGGGCAATGGTGTTGATCGATACCAAAGCTACATCTGACAATTATGATGCCAAGCAAAATCGTTTGAAAACCGCTGAGACCGCTCTCCGCGAAGGGGCGGCCCCGATTGCTGCCCAAATGTTACCTAAATTGCTAAGCCCAGCCAATGCCGAGGATCAGCGTTTAATCGAGCGGCTCAACGGCATGATGCTCACGACCAATCCTAAAACGATTGCCAGTGCGGCTCATGCCATGGCCAGTCGCCCTGATTCAACACCGTATCTTTCGACCATGGCGCTACCAAGCCTTGTAATCGTTGGCAACGACGACCAAATTACCACGCCCAACGATGCCCATGCCATGGTCGCTGCCTTGCCGCACGCCAGTTTAGTGACAATTCCCGATGCTGGACATATGAGCGTTTTGGAGCAACCAGAAATTACCTATGGTGCGATTCGGGTCTTTTTGGATCAGGCTCAACAAGGTTGATTGGCGCAACAGTTAGGACTATAATGGGCCAGTTTGATTCTAGCTATCTAAGGAGTAGCACTCATGGATGTGCGCAAACTATCGCGACGACAATTTTTAGGTGTGTCGGGAGTTGCGACGTTAGGTTTATTGGCTGGTTGCGAAGTAGGCGAAACAAGCAAGCCTGCGGCAACCGCCGAGCCAACTGAATTTAACGCCGATAGTGCTTTACAAATGCTCAAAGATGGCAATGCCCGCTTTGTGACCAATCTTACGGTTGACCCCAACCAAGATCCTAATCGCCGGACAACTACTGCCAAAGGCCAAAACCCCTTTGCCACGATTGTTGGCTGTGTCGATTCGCGGGTTGGGCCAGAAGTGGTGTTTGATCGTGGGATTGGCGATTTGTTTGTGGTGCGCACGGCTGGCCAAGTTATTGACGACGTGGTAATTGGTAGCATCGAATTTGGAACTGCTGAGTTGGGCATTCCCTTAGTGATGGTTTTGGGCCATCAAAAATGTGGAGCGGTAACTGCCACGATCGAATCGGTTGAGAAAAACGAGCCTGCGCCCGACCAAATTGCCGCAATCGTTGAGCACATTCGGCCTGCGGTTGAGGCCGTCAAGGCTTCGGGTCAAGAACCAAGCGATTTAGTCGATGCGGTTGTGCGCGAAAATACCAAATTGACCGTAGCTGCCTTGAAAGCAGCACCATTGTTGGCCCAAATGGAGTCTGAAGGCAAAGTTCGCATTATCGGCGGCTACTACCATTTAGATAGCGGCACAGTCGAATTTTTCTAGATCTTGGTCATTAGATACATATCTTGGGTAGCGGAACCATAACAGTGTTGGAGCCAAGGCTTGATATGCTGGTAGCAATGATGCTTTGCATACAAGGAAAGGTTTTCCGATGGCTCCACCTGTTGTTTTGCCAGATCTGCAAACATTGACCGTTGATGCGGCGGCGGCGCTGGCCTATTTGCTAGCTGGCAATGCCCGTTTCGTCGCCAACCTCCCACTCGAACCTCATCACGATAGTTTATATCGCCAACAACTAACCCAAGGCCAACATCCATTTGCCATGATCCTCGGCTGCGTCGATTCACGAGTGATTCCCGAATTATTGTTTGATTGTGGCTTTGGCGATTTGTTAGTGATTCGCACCGCTGGCCATGCGATCGATGAAGTAACCGTTGGCAGCATTGAATTTGGCGCTGATGTGCTGGAAATTCCGTTGCTGGTGGTGCTTGGCCATGAGCATTGCGGGGCAGTTCGCGCCACAATTAACATGCTTGATCAGCATCAAACTGCACCCGATCGAATTGCTGTGTTAGTTGAGCATCTGCGCCCAGCCGTTGATGAAATTGATATTCATGCTCCCGACCGCTTGGATGCAGCGATTCGGGCAAATGTGGTGCATACTGTGACTGAGTTGCAGCAAATACCATTATTAGCTCAGCGTGAGCAAGCGGGCCTATTGAGGATTGTAGGGGCGTATTATAGTTTGGTGAGTGGCGCAGTCGAATTATTGACTACGCCACTTGATTAAGGTTTATTTTTCTTCAATCGTGATTGTCAAGATCGCATCGCCTGGTGCGCCACCCATACCTGGGTCGCGAGGCGTAATTTGATCAACGACATCTTGACCAGCAGTCACTTGGCCGAAGATCGTATAAGCATCGGGGGTCAAGTGTTGGGCTGGAGCCAAGGTAATGAAGAATTGTGAGCCATTGGTATTGGGGCCAGCGTTGGCCATGGCCAAAACCCCAGCCTTATCGAAAAGCAAATTGCTGGTGGTATCTTCATATTCGTTGACAAACTGATAGCCTGGGCCACCCATACCAGTGCCAGTTGGATCGCCACCTTGGGCCATAAAGCCTGGAATCACGCGGTGGAAGGTCACGTTATCATAGAAGCCTTCGCGAGCCAAGAATACAAAATTATTGACCGTGCGTGGAGCATTTTTGGCGTTGAGTTCAATCACAATATCGCCTTTTTGGGTTTTGAGGGTTGCGATATATTGCTTGTTAACATCGATCGTCATTGCTGGCTCGCTGGCATATTGCTTGGGCATGCCAGGGCTGCTAGTGTTGCCACTATCGCTGGGAGCACTGGTTGGGCGGCCTGTGCTGCTCGCCTCGGTTGGGGCTACTTCAGCAGTTGGGGCGGTGGTTGGACGAGTTTCGATCGTTGGAATTGCGGTTGATTCGGCTGAACCACAGGCGGTTAATACGAGCGCTAACAGCGCAATTGTGGTTGTTCGTCGCATTGGTTAAGGCTCCTCACAGGACATAAAAAATCACCGTGGGATTATAGCAGGGATTAAGGGTTAGGGATCAGGGGCTAAGGTTTGATCCACGAAGGACACGAAGTTACACGAAATAAGGTTATAGGCTATGAGCTATTGGCTAGCGAAATACTTGCGATACCACAAATGTTCCGATAGCTACTAGCCTTCAGCCAATAGCCTCGCATCCTCTGCGTTAAGGCGAAGGGGCTGGGTAATGGTTGTTAAATCATAGCCTATTAAATTACTGCTACATGTTTCAAATGAGGCATTGCTGTCATCAACTTGCCACAATCATAACTACCATTGCAGCAAGGCCTAGAGTATAATAGCCCCAAGCATCAATTCACATTGCTAGGGTCTTGGGAGCTTTTCATGGCAGCAGATAAATCAATCGGTCAATCGTATCGCCAAATTCAACAAACCCTGCTTAACCAAATTCTCAGTACCATTTTAGCTTCAACCGGCACGCTCAGCGTGATAATGCTGATTGCCCTCGTCTTTCCCCAAGCCCGCACAATCCCGTTTGTAATTATGACGGTTGTAGCTGTGTGTGGTGTTATAGTTATTGTAACCAGCCAATATTGGATTCGGCGTGGCTATCCACGGCGTGGGGCATTTTTCTTTATTATGACCTCGATTGTATTAGGTGCAATTTTAGCTGTAGTATTTAATGTTCCCTCATTTATGGCATTAGTTTCGATTTTATTGATTATTGTTAGTGCTATTTTAATTGGATTTCGCTATACAATTTACCCATTAGTCTTATCGGTTGTTATTTCAACGTTATTAATGATTTCGGAATATAATCAATGGTTCAAACCCTACCAATTTGATAGTAGCGCAATTTTGTCATTGATTATTCAAGTTGTTGCCACCCTGAGCATGTTGATTGTTACTGCTCTGGTGATTAATATGGCAGTTAAACGCTTGGAAGAAAGTGCTAATGAGGCTTTTTTGCGGGCGCGTGATGCTGAAGAAGCTCGCTTTGATCAAATTGCGCTCAACGACCAACTGCACCATGACAACCTTGAAAAGCAAAAATTACTTGATGTGATCGATGCGCTTGAAACTCCGGCGATTCCGATTTTGGCTGATACCGTGGTTATTCCGATTGTGGGCTATGTTTCCAACGATCGTTTGCAGAAAATTCAGAAACTTGTGTTACAGCACATTTATCGTGAGCGGATTCAAACTGTCCTGCTCGATATTACTGGCGTTACCAGTGTTGATCAGAGTTTTGCTGAAGGCCTACGGCGTTTGGTACAAGCAATTTATGTCTTAGGCGCAAAAGTCTTTCTGACTGGGATTCAGCCAAAAACCGCCCATATGTTTGTTGATTTGGATTTACATACCGTTTTACCAACCACCTATGCTACCATCGCTGATGCAATTGAAGCGTTAACCCAATTAAATAATACCAAGAGGTAATTATTGAATGATTCAACCTGATTATGAATATCATGGGCTGATGGCTGAAGCTTGGGATGTGCTGCGAGGCGATACTTCTGGTTGGAGTGATCGCTTTTTTTATCGTGAATTGATTGCGCAACACGGGCAGCCTGTGCTTGATATTGGCTGTGGGACGGGCCGCTTATTGCTTGATTATCTGGCTGAAGACATTGATATCGACGGAATTGATAATTCCCCCGATATGTTGGAACTCTGTCGGCTCAAGGCTCAAGCCGTAGGCCTTAAGCCAAATCTCTATCAACAACAGCTTGAAGATCTAAACTTGCCCCGCCAATATGCCACGATTTTAATTCCCTCAAGCTCATTGCAATTAATTACCGAGCCAGCGCTCGTGCAACAAGCACTGCAACATGTGGATGCTCACTTGTTAGCAGGTGGCGTAGTGGCCGCCTCGATTATGACCCTGTGGCAACCTGATGACCCATTAGAATCGACCTTTGCCGATGAGGCTACCCGCAGCAGTGATGGCGTAGTATTTCGGCGGGAAAGTTGGTCACGTTTCGATCCAACCAGCCATTGCGAGGCAACCAACGATCGTTATCAAAAAATTCAGGCTGGTCAAGTCATTGCTGAAGAATTGCATCAACGTGATCCGGCGACCCGTTCGTATCAGCAAGCTGAAATTAAAGCGCTGTTTGAGCAAGCGGGATTTGTTGAGGTTCACCTTTATCAGGGTTTTGCTTGGCAATTAGCCGAACCGCATGAACAACTGTTTTGTGTGGTTGCTCGCAAAGCTTAATCATCAGAAAATCGATTGCTATGCCACAAACACTCTATCTTGAATGGGCCAAACAACAGCCTGCCACTGCGATTTTAAGCAATAGCAGCGTCTATTTGCCTAATCTACGGAGCGTAATCCAACAACAATTGGCTGATGCTGCATGGTTTGAAGCGGCCCAACAAGCCAACCCTTGGGGGCATCCCCAACTTCGGCAAGCTCTCCAATCGTGGCATAGCAGCATGTATCCGCCGTTGATTGTGACTGGGGCTTCAAGTGGTTTGGCGGTGGTGTGCCAAGCCTTGTTGCAACCAGGCGATCATGCCTTGATTGAAACCCCGCAGTATGAGCCATTGAGCCGTTGTGTCGCCGCCCGAGGAGCCACTTGGAGTGCTTGTCCACGCGATTCCAGTAGCTTTGAATTGCAACTAGATCAATTGGCGAGCAGTATTACGCCCCGCACCAAGCTGTTGTTAATCAGCAATTTGCATAACCCCAGCAGTGCATTGAGCGCCCAACCACAACTGCTTCGCTTGCAACAAACCCTCAATCAAACCACCGATACCCTTGGCATTGCCCCCATCACGATTGTGGTTGATGAGATTTATTGGCATTTGGCAGCACAAACTCCATTTCGCTCAGTAGCCGAGCTAGGCCCACAGTGGATCGGTATCAACAGCCTGTCTAAGGTGTATGGGCTGAGTATGCTGCGTTGTGGCTGGATTATGGCAGCGCCCCAGCTGCTCGATCAATTGCGCTCAGCCTATCTTGATTTGATCAACATTGGCTCGCCGTTGACCGAATATTTAGCAGCAAGTATTATCGAACAATTACCCAATTATCAAATAGCCGCCCAAGCCCATGTTGCCGCCAATCGCCAATTGCTAGAACACTATGTGCAGCCATTGCTTGAAAGTGAGTTGATCAGCGGTGCAATTCCAGCGACAGGCTGCACCTATTTCCCCAGAATAATGCGTGCTCAAGCCCAAATTGAGCACGTAGCCCAACAAACTGGCTGTGTGCCTGGGCAATTTTTCGGCTCGGCCTATCATCAGCATTTGCGGATTGGCTTTGGCGGCCCTAGCAATTTAATTGAAGCAGCATTAAAAGCCTTTACCCAAACAATGCTAACACTTGAATAACGGTGAATAGGCTTCGGATCAACCTGCGATTTGTAGGATACTCCTGCAAATGCTATACTACCAAGACATCCAAATTGGTTCGTCCAACCAACATCAAGCCAATTTAATTCGATCATAACCCTCTCACGATAGCCGTTGGCTCGCGGATTGCTCCAAGGTTGCTCATCAAAATCTAACACCAAAACTATGTTGGTTTTAGCCAATCGGCGCAATGACCTCGCAACATTAACCATCTACCAACCCAATTGCTGATGCTGCCCTGTTTGCTACAGATTGCATAACCACAACTGTTGCGTTTATCCCACAATCGCTGGCCATGCCACGAGACAGGAATTTTATGGATCTTCACCATGTTCGGATTGTACTGCTTGATCAGAATGGGCAGGCAACGAGGCAGATTACGAGCCTGATTACTGCAATTCAGGCGGTGCGCTACCAGCTTGTGACCGTTACTGAAGTGGCTCAAGCACTTGATATTTTAGCTACACAACGAATTGATGTAGTGATTGTCGCGCTTACAGCCCACGTTGATGAGCTTAATTGGCTTCAAACAATCCGTTCGAAGGCTCCCATTTGTCCGGTAATTGTGTATGCTGAAGATACTGATGAGTCGATTGCCTTGCATGCGCTGCATAGCGGTGCACATGATTATGTCTTAACGAGTGACCTTAGCCCAAGTGTCTTTCAACGAACCATTCGTTATGCTCGAGCGATTGTTGCCCAAAGCGTGGCCGAACAACAAGTCCAAGCATTAACCCTCGCCTTAGCGACCGCCATGAGCGCAGCCCAACAGCTTGAACAAAACCTTGATGTAGCGATTCATGAAATTCAAACGCCGATGAGTATTTTGCTTGGCTATATTCAGCTATTCGAGCGCCGAGTTGCTAGTTGGGGTGGCATTCCGCTGCGTGAGCGCCAAATGCTCAATACGATGCGGTTGCAAACAATTCATATTAGTCGCTTGGTGAGCATCTTGCTTGATTCAACTCAGATGGCGACCAATTATGGCAAACTTGAGCGGCGGCCACTTGAGCTTGGGGCTGTGTTGCGGGCAGTCGTCGCTTCAATTCAAGGTATGCGAGCGCCGCATTTGTTGGTCTTGCGCCTACCCGAGGTAGCAGTGTGGATTGATGGCGATTATGGGCGATTAATGCAGATCTTTCATAATTTGCTATTAAATGCCCTGAAATATAGCGACCTGCATAGTGAAATTACCCTAACCTTGCGAGCCGATGGTCAGATCATAGTCCAAGATTATGGCATTGGCATTCCATCCAATGCGTTGCCAAAGATTTTCAATCAATTTTTTCGAGCATCCAACGCACAACTTCAGGGTGGCACGGGCTATGGCATTGGCTTGGCGGTTGTACAAGATCTGGTTCAACAGCACGATGGCACGATTACGGTTACCAGTGAACTGGGGAGCGGAACCACGATGACAGTACAGTTTCCCTGCACGCTACGCCCAAATCGCTTGGTCGAACTCCCAACCCTGATCAATGAGCTTGATGAAGTGCTAATTCGCCAACGCTCATTGAGTTGATTTGTGACCATTCGCGCCACAAGGGTTAGGTTTAATTTAATATGGCAACTCGTGTTTCTGCTGCCACATGCTCGTCGATTCAGCTTCTCGGCGTAAGTCATGTTGGGTTATGGCCCGTAAGCGAATCGTACAACTGCGTGGCGTTTGGCAGGGAGCCTGCTTACAACTTGGGCAGACTTCGACCAAACGCGCAGCCTCAGCGATATGCGCAGCGGCAACAACCCGGGCAATTCGTTCATCCAACAAGCGTTCTTTGGCAGCCGCATTAGCAGCCAAGCGTTGGCTACGGGTATGAATATAAGTTTTCAGAGTCATTCATCGTCCTCGTTTCATAGGGTTGTGGGGCATTCCGCGAAGTCAATAATCAATTGGCTGAGGATCAATACTGTACGGTTTAGCAGCTATAGGTAGTTGATTAAGCGCGAGAAGATTCCATAGATGCAAGCGATACCGGCAAATCGTATCATCCTGAATCTACTTAATCATTGCAACATTGATCGAAGAAGCTTAACATAGTATAGCATACAAGGGGCTGAGGCTTGGCTATCTGAGGTACAATAGCTGATAGAAACACTCTCGCCACAGCTCAAAATTCGGTTGCAATCGTGGAGGCGTTATGTCCAAAGCCCATTTGTATGGTCGTGATCTTCAAGGCATCAGCCGCTTGGCGATCGAGGCGACAACCCAGGTGACCAACATTAGCGAAGGCTTGTTTGCCACGATTATGCGCCGCCCCAATCGCCGCATTGGTGGCATTCCAGGCTTGGTCTATCGCCAAATTCATGGCATTACCCGCTTAGTTGGCTGGAGCCTTGATCAGCTGTTTGGAGCACTCAGCACGGCCAACTCGCAGCAAGTCTCATCACGCCAACGCGACGATCTGATTGCCGCCTTGAATGGCGTTATGGGCGATTATTTGGTTGCTAGCAACAATCCCTTGCACACGAATATGAGTTTGCGGGTAGCCGGAGCCGAATTTGAGCCAGCTACCATTGCCGCACCCCAATCACGCCTATTGCTCTATATCCATGGGGTTTGTATGCACGAGCAACAACTCCAGCAGCAAGGCCATGATCATGGTTTAGCTGCCGCCGCAACCCTTGGCTATAGCCCAATTCATGTGCGCTATAACACGGGTTTACATATTGCCGAGAATGGCCAGCAACTCAGTCAATTGCTCGAACAACTGCTAGTTGATTGGCCTGTGCCCGTCGAAGAATTGGTGATTCTTGGCTATAGTATGGGTGGGCTTGTAGCGCGAAGTGCCTGTTATTATGCTGAGCAGTTGGGCCATAGCTGGAGCCAACGGTTAACTAAATTAGTTTTTTTGGCCACTCCACACCATGGCTCAGCCTTTGAACGCTACGGCGCGTGGTTACATTATGTGCTTGAGCGCAATCGCTACAGCGCCTTATTTGGCCAAATTGCCCGTTTGCGCAGCGCTGGTATCACCGATTTGCGTTATGGCACGATTTTACCGCACGATCAGCCAACGTTTGATCGATTTGAACAACCTGCTTATCGCCCTGACTTGCTGCCATTGCCCGCTCATGTTGCCTGCTATGCCTTGGCGGCGACCCGTTCGCCAGAACATCAAAGCCTCAGCAAGCTGCGGGGCGATGGTTTGGTGGCGGTTGCCAGCGCCTTAGGCCACGATCCCAAGCAGTCGAGTCATAATTTAGCTATTCCTGCAACCCAGCAAGCGATTGTTTATGCAACTCATCATTTTGGCATGCTCGCCAATCAAGCGGCCTATCAGCAGATTTTGGCATGGTTGCAATAGCTTGAATCTGGCATGAATGCTGCTAAGATTGCAACCGAGAACTGATAGACAAGAACCATTGCAGCACTACAATGAATCCATCAACGTTGATGAGGTGGCTATGCTTGAGCGATATCGTGGTTGTTTGTTGGGGTTGGCGGTTGGCGATGCAGTTGGCACAACGGTGGAATTTAGCCCGCCAGGCTCATTTAAGCCGTTGACTGACATGGTGGGTGGTGGGCCTTTCAACTTGCCATTAGGTGCGTGGACTGACGATACCTCGATGGCGTTGTGCCTTGCAGCCAGTTTGATCGAGCGCCAAGGCTTCGATGCGGCGGATCAAATGCAGCGCTATTGTCGCTGGCGCGATTATGGTTATATGAGCAGCACTGGCTCGTGTTTTGATTGTGGAATTACGGTTGGCAACGCGCTCAGCACCTTTCAACGCACGGGCAACCCCTACAGCGGCTCGACCGACCCTGCGACTGCTGGCAATGGCTCGTTGATGCGCTTGGCTCCAGTGGTTTTGGCCTACGCCAACCAGCCTGAGCAAGCCATGCAACTGGCAGTCGATAGTTCGCGCACAACCCATGGCGCAGCAGCGGCGGTTGATGCTTGTCGTTATTTCGCTGGCTTGTTGATTGGGGCATTGAATGGCGTGGATAAAGCGACATTGCTGGCCCCACGCTATAGCCCAATTGCCAATTATTGGCAGCAACAACCATTACAAACTGATATTGATGAGATTGCCGCTGGCTCATTTTGGCAACGCCAACCGCCCGAAATCCAAGGCACTGGTTATGTGGTGCGTTCGCTTGAAGCTGCGTTGTGGGCGTTTGCAAAGAGCAATTCATTTCGTGAAGGTTGTTTGATGGCGGCCAATCTGGGCCACGATGCCGACACTACCGCCGCAATTTATGGTCAAATCGCTGGAGCCTACTATGGTGAAGCTGAAATTCCTGCTGAATGGCGCGAGCCGATTGTTAGCCACGATTTGATTGTTGAATTTGCTGAGCGGCTGTATCGTTTGAATTATTAATATTCCCTCACCCCAACCCCTCTCCCACGGCGGCGGGAGAGGGGCTTTTGGTTTAATTGTTTCCCCCTCACTCGCTGGGCGGGAGAGGGGGTCAGGGGGTGAGGGCATGAATATCGACGGCGAATCCCACCCATGATTGTTAAAACCTACCCTTGAAAGGAGTGGGCTCGGGGGTGAGGGAGTTAGCTGGTATGCTTGGTATCAGTCAAACATAAGAGCGTCCAGCGGCGCTGACCATGATTAAAGGTAGCAAAGCTTCGATCCCATTGGCTCGAATTAAACCAGGGTGCCCATGGGCCTTCAATCCGGCAAACCGTGGTGGTGGCCATTTCGCCGCCCAGCATAGCCTCGACACAGACTTTGCTCATTGTGCGGGCATCACCATCGCTAAATGACGAGCTGGTGTAGGCTCCGCCGCTGACCAAGGCATGGGTTAACGCGCCTTCATATTCATAGCCGCTATAAAACGTCAGCGGCAGATCAAAGGGAATTTCGGTAGGTAACCCTAGCTCGGGCAATTCGCGATTAAGCGTGGGATGGCTGAGAAACCGATAGATTAGATGACTGGGATTAAGGTTCGTATTGGCAAACAAACTATCATACGCTGATGCATCATTTGGCCGAATACTGCGAAAAATCACGCCACCATTGAGATACATACCACGCAAGGCTTGCAAAACAAGCGTAATCCGTGGATCGGTTACCGGCTCAACCACAAGATCAATGGTATGCAACATAGTAAAACTCCCAAGATTGCCACAAACTGGCTGTAGCAAGTTTTCGCAATTAACGTGGTTGAAGCACGGCCCGAGCTGGAGCACCATCGCTACCCAGAATTTTCAAGGGCAAACAGAGCAGATTGTATGGGCCTGGGGCAACCTCAGTTAAATTGATACCCTCTAAGATTGCCACCCGACCGCCGAGCAAAATACAGTGGGTTGGGTTGCCTGGCTCAGCCTCAAATGGCTCAATTGAAAGATAATCGATCGCAATCAAGCGCAAATTGTGCTCAATCACCCAACGGGCTGCGCTACTGTCGAGTGCCCGAAAATCGCGATGGAAGCGTAGGGGTTCTTCTTGCCAAAAGGCCGAATTGCTGGTTTTGAGCAAGAGACGAGTACAATCGCTGGGCACATTGGCAGCGGCTAATTCTGCACCAGTAATTGGGCCAGTGCCAGTTAATTCCACCACATAACAATCACCAACAAATCGATCAAGCTCCAAGCTTTCAACCGCCAAATCGTTGTTGATAAAGTGCAGCGGTGCATCAACGTGCGTGCCAATGTGCACTCCAGTGTTGAGGCGGGTTACATTACAAATATCGCCTTTGTTCATATCGGCGGCGCGTTTTTGTTCAATCGGCGGATCGCCTTCCCAAACCGGCAGGGCTGGCGAAATCGGAACGCTAATATCGATCAAGTGGGCCATGGGTGGCTCCTTCAATGGCAAGGCATGCTACACATACCTCTAGAATAGCTGCTTCCATTGTCTCACAAAATAGCCATTTGAATGATTGTGACGACTCCCAGGATTTACGCCCTCCTTTTTTTAAATAACAGGCAGCCAGTAGGCTTAAACCCACTGGCTGCAAATCGGTCTATGGCTTAATCTTGCAAGGCTCGCACGCCCAAACCACCTTGACGCAAGGCCTGAATTGCATCGGCAACCGCAGCGGCACTAGCCACAGTGGTGATCGAAATCACGCCTTGGCGCAAAGCCGTTTGGCGAATTGCCTGTTCATCAAATAACGAGGCGCGGCCAAGCGGTGTATTGACAATAATATCAACTTGGCCGTTGATAATATAGTCAGCGGCGTTGGGTCGGCCTTCGTTAACTTTGTAGATCGTTTCGACGACCAAGCCATGCTCACGCAGATAGTGGGCTGTGCCAGCAGTCGCAATCACTTTGAAGCCTAGTTCGCTATATTGCTTGGCAACTGGCACGAGGGCTGGTTTATCGTGGTCGTTGACGCTCACAAAGATTGCGCCGCTGGTTGGCAAACTGCGGCCACAGCCTGCTTGGGCTTTGGCAAAGGCGGCTCCAAAGCTATCGCCACTGCCCATGGCCTCGCCAGTTGAGCGCATTTCTGGGCCTAAGGCGATCGTCGCACCCGGGAAGCGCCGCCATGGCAACACAACTTCTTTGACATGGAAGCCGCGTAACGCTGGCGCACTGCTAATGCCTTGTTGCTTGAGGCTCACACCCGCCATTACTTTGGCAGCGAGGGCGGCCCATGCGACACCACTGGCTTTGGCAACATAGGGAATCGAACGTGAAGCCCGTGGATTGACTTCGAGCACATAGATTTCATCATCCTTGACCGCGAATTGAACGTTCATCAAGCCAACCACGCCCAAGGCTCGGGCTAATTTATCGGTGGCGATTTTGAGTTGCTCAATCACCTGCGGCTTGATGCCAACGGTTGGCATAACACAGGCCGAATCGCCGGAGTGGATGCCTGCGCGTTCGATTTGCTCCATCATGCCAGCAATCACCACGGTTTCGCCATCGGCAACTGCATCAACATCCAGCTCAGTCGCATCTTCAAGGAAACGGTCGAGCAGCACAGGGTGTTCAGGCGAAGCATCGGTGATATGGCGCAAATAATCGTCAAGCCCCGCTTGATCATGGATAATTGCCATACCTTGACCGCCCAGCACATACGATGGCCGCACCATGGTGGGGTAGCCAATACGCTCAGCGATGGCCCGCGCTTCATCCCATGAGGTTGCTGAGCCATAAGGCGTGGCACGCAAACCACATTCCGCCAACACTGCGCCAAATTGGCCACGATCTTCGGCGCGATCAATTGCGGCTGGCGAGGTTCCCCATAATGGTACGCCTGCGGCTTCCAAGCCTTTGGCCAATTTGAGCGGGGTTTGACCACCAAACTGCAACAACACGCCTGCTGGTTGCTCAACATCGACAATATTCAGCACATCTTCCAAGGTCAATGGCTCAAAATACAGCCGATCAGCAGTGTCATAGTCGGTTGAAACCGTTTCAGGGTTACAGTTGACCATAATCGTTTCATAGCCAAGCTCACGCAGAGCAAACACGGCGTGACAGCAGCAATAGTCAAATTCCAGCCCTTGGCCGATGCGATTGGGGCCGCCGCCCAAAATCATCACTTTGCGCCGATCGCTAGGGTTGGCTTCGCTCTCGGTTTCATACGATGAGTAGAGGTAGGGCGTTTGCGCCGGAAATTCTGCCGCACAAGTATCAACATGATGATAGGTTGGCTTGATGTTATGCCCAAGCCGTTGTTGGCGCACCTCTGCTGGCGTTGCATTCAGCAAATAAGCCAATTGCGGGTCGCTGTAGCCATTGCGTTTGGCTTGCAGCAAGAGGTCGGCGGGAATTGTCGCCAAATCATAGTTGCGCACTGCTTTTTCGAGCGCAATCAAACTGGCCAACTGATCAAGGAACCAATAATCGATTTTGGTCAATTCATGAATTTGATCGACCGTCCAGCCAAGATCAAAGGCGGTGCGCATGGCAAAAATTCGCTGTGGCGTTGGCGTGATCAAAAGTTCGCGCAAGCGCTCTTGGGCCACAGGTTGACTGCCATCAGCACCCCAACCCATGCGGCCATTTTCCAACGAGCGCAAGGCTTTTTGCAAGGCTTCGGTGAAGGTGCGCCCCATGGCCATGGCCTCGCCGACTGATTTCATAGCTGTGCCAAGCACTGGCTGCGAGCCTGGAAATTTTTCGAAGTTCCAACGGGGAATTTTGACCACCACATAATCGAGCGATGGCTCGAATGAAGCTGGGGTTGATTTGGTGATATCGTTGGGCAATTCAGGCAACGTATAGCCAACCGCCAACTTAGCGGCAATTTTGGCGATTGGGAAGCCCGTTGCTTTGGATGCGAGCGCCGATGAACGTGAAACCCGTGGGTTCATCTCGATCACAATCACCCGACCATCGTGGGGATTGATTGCGAATTGGACATTCGATCCGCCAGTTGCTACGCCGACAACTTCCATTACCGCCAAACCCATATCGCGCAAGCGTTGGTATTCGCGGTCGGAGAGGGTCATGGCCGGAGCAACAGTGATTGAGTCGCCAGTGTGCACGCCCATGGGGTCGAAATTTTCAATTGAACAGACCACCACACCATTGCCAGCGCTATCGCGCATCAACTCAAGCTCGTATTCCTTCCAGCCCAGCAAGCTTTCTTCAATCAACAGCTCGCCAATGGGGGAAAGTTTCAAGCCCTCTTCGACGATCCGCCGAAAATCCTCAGAATTGTAGGCGATCCCGCCGCCAGCACCGCCGAGGGTAAACGAAGGCCGAATAATCGAAGGAAAACCGGTAGCTTTGACTAATTCGAGGGCTTCTTCGAGTGAGCGGGCAATGCCTGATCGTGCCGATTGCAAGCCAATCCGATCCATGGCCTGCTTGAACAACTCGCGATCTTCGGCGGTAGCGATGGCCTCGACATTTGCCCCAAGCAACTGCACATTATATTGCTCCAACACGCCAGCACGATGCAAATCCATGGCCAGATTGAGCGCGGTTTGACCGCCGACCGTGGGCAGCAAAGCATCGGGCCGTTCGCGGGCAATAATTTCGCTGACCGTTGGCACATCCAACGGCTCAATATAAGTACGATCAGCCAACGAGGGGTCGGTCATAATCGTAGCTGGATTGGAATTGACCAAAATAATGCGGAAACCCTCTTCGCGAAGCGCTTTGATCGCTTGAGTCCCGCTATAATCAAATTCGCATGCTTGCCCGATCACGATTGGGCCTGCGCCAAGCACCAGAATCGAGTGAATGTCGCTGCGTTTTGGCATCGGTGTCTCCATAGTGGGGGATGTACGCCCGCAAGGCACGCCGTTGGCTTGCCGCGCCCCATCCTAGCCAAGTTCGTGTGTCGGGCTGCCATTATACGATGAAATTGCCTGCCACAATTCAAACCAAGCGTTGCTTACAACTGTGTGCTCCTAGCTCCAAGTGACTAGATTAGGGCGCTTATCTGGTTGAGAGTTAGGGCAAATTGTCTTTGATTTGTCATCTTCATGGGTCGTCTTCGGCAGCGTGGCTAGCTATAGTAAAAGCAGCAACGCCACATGCCGAAGGAGGCATTCAATGAAGCTGTTCAAACCGAAAATGATTAATACCGCGCAATTTGAAGATGTAAGCGATTTCGCCAGCGAGGCCTTGATCTGCAAAAAATGTAATCATGAAATGCAAATCTCTGGCCCATTGCCGCATAATGCCAAATGCCATGTTTGTGGCTCAACCAACCTTGTGCGGCGCAATAATCCCAATCGTAGCAAAAATGATCAACGTGCTGCCTAAATCAATCACAATAATGGAGACTGCAAGGTCTCCATTATTGTGGAGTTTTCCACAGCATTCCACTAGCTATCAACATACTATCCCAAGCATTAAACCCACGCATTTAGCTTATGCTAATGAGCAAAATAGATTGCTTGACACTTATTGGACATGGTTTTCCACATATCCACAGCGTGGCTTATGCACATCGGGTTAGCAATGCTGCGCTGAGTTTGCCAAGAAACGCTACTATCCGCTATCATGCAAGCTACATTTTGCCTACATCGATACAACGACTCTCCTGTGGGCTGATGAACTCAACGGCGAGTTGGACGACCCACCAGCACAGAGGAGCTTTTGGCTTTGGATACAAAACAGATTTGGTTTACTACCCTTGGAACCTTGCAAAACCAAATACTTCGCTATGATTACGATACATGGCTAAAAACCACATCATTGGTCTCGGTGGCCAACGATTTGGCGGTGATTGGTGCACCCAATGTCACCACCAAACAAGTCATCGAAGATCGTTTTATGAGTGTGCTGCGCCGTGCTTTAGGCGAGGTTTTAGGCTATCAAGTGAATGTACGGGTGATTATCAGCAGTGCTACACCAGCTCCAAGCGAACCAGTTGCCGTAACTCTAAGCGAGCCAAGCCCAACAACTGAGGTGGCCGAGCCAAGCTTTGCCAGTTTCAATCAACCTGCGCCAATGCTCAATCAACTGCCCTTGGGCGATCCTAATCGCTCGTCAGTGCTTAACCCACGCTATACTTTTTCCTCGTTTATTGTTGGGACATCCAATCGTTTGGCCCATGCTGCGTGTATGGCGGTGGCCGAACACCCTGCCCAAGCCTATAATCCATTATTTTTGTATGGGGGCGTGGGGTTAGGCAAAACCCACTTGTTGCAGGCAATTGGCAACTATGCGCTTGATCGTAATCCTGAAGTGAATGTGCTCTATGTGTCGTCAGAGAAATTCACCAACGATTTGATCAACGCGATTCGTCGCCAACAAACCGAAGAATTTCGCATCCGCTACCGTAATATCGATATTTTGCTAATCGACGATATTCAGTTTATCGCAGGCAAAGAAGGCACGCAGGAAGAATTTTTTCATACCTTCAATACCTTGCATGGCGCGGGCAAACAAATTGTGCTCAGCTCGGATCGCCCACCAAAAGCGATTTTGACCCTTGAAGAGCGTTTACGCTCACGCTTTGAATGGGGCTTGATTGTCGATGTGCAAAACCCAGATCTCGAAACCCGCACGGCGATTTTGCGAGCCAAAGGCGAGACCTTGCAAGTACCAGTTTCCTCAGAGGTGATCGACTTCTTGGCTCAACGAATTCAAAGCAACATTCGTGAGCTTGAGGGCTGTTTGAATCGGGTGATTGCCTATGCCAACCTTAATCGCACGCCTGTCACGGTTGAAGTTGCTTCGGCTGCCTTAGCCGATTTGCTCGATACCAGTCGGCGTAAACGGGTAACGGCTGATGATATTTTTCGCGAAGTTTCACAACATTATGGCATCGATCAACGGGCAATTCGTGGGCGGGGCCGTTCGCGCAATGTGGTGTTGCCACGCCAAGTGGTGATGTATTTGCTGCGCGAAGAGACCGATGCCTCACTGGTCGAAATTGGCGAGTTGCTGGGTGGGCGCGACCATACAACCGTCATGCATGGCTACAATAAAATTACCGACGACCTCACCAGCGATGCTCGTTTGCGCAACGATATCACCTCGCTGCGCCAACGACTCTACGGCGAAAACGCCCGTTAATCGAAAAAATGCCACGGTTGATCGATCAGATCAATCGTGGCATTTTTGTTTAAATCTGCTTAATTCTTGGTGAGCCACTCTTCGAGCGTGCGCCCGACTGCTTCTAATGCCGAGGCACTGAGCTTATCGATCGTGTCGCTGGTGGTGTGCCAATGCGGGTAATCGAAGTCGATCAGGTCGGCGGCGCTAAAGCCGCGTTGTAAGAAGGCAGTATGATCATCAAGAATATGGTGTTTGGTTTCCGAAATGAAGGTGGTGTAGCCCAAATCGGCAGCTTGTTGCCAAATTTCGGCTCGTAAGGCGGGAGTCGAGCTTTGCTCAAGGTAAATTTGTTGATCAGCATCGCCAATCATATCGACGATAACCACAGCTTTGGGCGTGGTTTCGAGCTTGGGAGCTAGGTCGATTGAGCCAAGCGTCCAATTCCATGTGCCAATTCCGCCGTTATCCTCGGCATCGAAAAACACCAGCCAAACTTCCTCGTTGAGGCGTTCGGGTTTGAGTACCCGCGCCAATTCGAGCA
Source organism: Herpetosiphon gulosus (assembly GCF_039545135.1). NCBI lineage: Bacteria > Bacillati > Chloroflexota > Chloroflexia > Herpetosiphonales > Herpetosiphonaceae > Herpetosiphon > Herpetosiphon gulosus. The sequence goes on from NZ_BAABRU010000013.1 coordinate 101,678, forward strand.
GCACCGCAACGCCGCTGGCTCCATCGTTGGCGGCTGGCACTGGTTGCATCCGCTTGGTTGGGTCGGGATCATTATCGGCGTAACGGCGAGCATCGTAGTGCGCTCCAAGCAATACTAACGGCCCAGTGCCACGTCGGGCGATAATATTGCGGCCTTTTTTATTTTCGGGCACGTTGAAAAATTGCTCTTCAACATCCCAGCCATATTCCAGCAAGGTTTGCACAATCCAATCGCCATTGGCTTGCCAACCAGGTGTGCCCGTATCGCGTGGAATCCATTGCATTTGGACTTTGGCAAATTCCATGGCGTTTGCCCCGTTGAACTGTGGGCTTTCGGTTAGGCTTGGCTTGGGCAAAGGCACAATCGTTGGCGCACTTGTAGCTGCGACTGTTTGAACTGGATTGGCAACCGGTGTTCCAGTCGTTGCGCCGCAACCAGTTAAGCTGATGATCATGCCAAGTTGCAGCAAGCGTTGGAACCAAAGGCGTTGGATCATTCGTTGCCCCCGTTGAGATAGCGAGTTGCGGCTTCGCATAAAATGGCAACACCCAAGGGCAATACGCCTTCGTCGAAGCTAAATGCAGGGTGATGATGGGGATGTGCTCCCAACTCGCGCTCAAGGGTTTGCCCACCCAAGAAGAAATAGCAGCCAGGCACTTCATTCAACAACACCGACATATCTTCTGAACCCATGGTGCGCACGCTGTCATCGACGTTCTCAGCGCCCAAAATCGCTTCAGCCGCGCCACGTACCAAGGCGGTTGCCGCAGGGTCGCAGATGGTTGCTGGGCACATTTCATCGTATTTGAGGGTGGCAGTTGCCCCAAAGGTTGCCGCTACGCCTTGCACCACTTCATGCACCCGTTGTTTCAAGCGTTCGCGAGCTTCGGGGTCATAGCTGCGAATCGTGCCAGTCAGGGTGGCATTGTGGGCGATGATGTTGTGGGCTGTGCCAGCTTGAACTGAGCCAACCGAAAGCACTGCTGGCTGTTCAGGGTGAACATTACGACTGACGATTGAATGCAAAGCAACGACCATATGCGAAGCCACCAATACCGAATCGACCGTGGTTTCAGGTTGAGCGCCGTGGCCCCCTTTGCCGGTAATTTCCACAATAAAGGTATCAGCAGAAGCCATGATTGGTCCTGAACGAACATTGGCTTTACCCAACGGCATGGGTGCCCAAATATGCAAACCAAGCGAAATATCAGGCCGTGGATTGTGCATCGCGCCAGCTTCGACCATCTTTTGAGCGCCGCCGCCACCTTCTTCAGCAGGCTGGAACAGCAATTTAATTCCACCTGTGCCGAGAGCTTCGCGGTTTTGCATCAGGGCTGCGGCCACGCCTAAGCCGATCGCCACATGCCCATCATGGCCACAAGCATGCATTTTGCCATCGACGGTTGAGCGATAATCGACATCGTTTTGTTCATGGATTGGCAAGGCATCCATGTCGAAGCGCAACATGGCAACTTTGCCACCTGGCTGAGCCGGAATATGCCCTAAAACGCCAGTGGTTGCAACCCCCTCGGTAACCTCGTAGCCCAACTCGCGCAAGCGATCAGCCACAATTTTGGCCGTGCGAAACTCTTCGAAGCCAAGTTCAGGATGCTGGTGTAAATCGCGGCGATCAGTGATCAATTGCTCGACCAAGGTATGAGCAACATAACGAAAATCTGGACGACTAGCCATAGACAACTCCTTATAATTGTGCGCTTGCGCCGAAAAGACCACTACCGTCATGCTACACAGATTTTGATCTTTGACAAAGGCTGAGATTGGCCAAAAATCACCCCTAACTCTTAACAATAGGCTTTGCCCGCATCTAAGGCGTGTGATACAATAACGCCCAATACCGTTGTATCCCTCTCTTATGGCACAAATTGTGCGCTAGTGCCTGGAACAATACGTGCAGGCAAGGAGACCGCATGGCAGACAAAGAGAGCATCCTGCAGCTCGGTATCGAAGCTGCGCGTGCGGGTGACAAAGAAGAGGCGCGGAAGCTTTTCCGTTTGCTGACCCGCGAAACACCCTACGACCCTCAAGCATGGTTGTGGTTGGCTGGTGTTGCCGAGGATCGCGAAGAAAAGCGTGCTGCGCTGGAGAAAGTCACCGAACTTGATCCGTCGAATGAATTGGCTCGTCAAGGTTTAGAGGCGCTGGGTGGCCCTGCAGCGAAGTCTGCTGCTCCAACCCCACCGCCTGCTCTTGAACCTGCACCAGTTTTTGTGGAGCCAGCAACCACTACCGCATTTGATGATTTTGATGTCGATTGGGGTCAACCAAGCCCCCGTGCCGTTGAGCCAACTCCTGCGCCCGTTGCCAAAGCCGAGCCTGCGCGTACCCGCGAACTAACGCCAGACGAAGAATTTGCCATGTCGTTGGATTCATTGGGCAGCTATTCTAACGCGATCAGCGATCGCCAAAAGAGCAGCGGCGGCGATTCATCGGTCGATTTCGATATTCCAGATTTTGGCGATGACCTTGATCTCGATGCCTACATGAACCGTGAGCGCGTCGATATCTCGACAATCGAAGTTAAACCCGAAGAAGCCAAAAAACCAGTTCGACGCTCGCCAACCTTGTCGGCAGCAACGGCTGAAAGCAATAATGTTACGCCACGCGGCGGTAAGCGCAAAACCAACCAAGGCAATAGCGCCTTAATCCGTGCTTTGCTTGGGGTCTTGCTGCTGTTCTTGTTGGGCTTCGTGGTTTGGAAATTCTTCCTTTCAGGTGATTCTGAGCCAGTTGCCAATTTGAATACGCCACAACCAACCTTTGTCGGTGGGCCAACTGACCCAATTTCGCCAACGGCTGATTTGGCTTTGGCAACCCCGATTGTCGAGCCAACTCCCGACCCGAATGCACCACCACCAACCCAAGTTGTGCCAACGGTTGATCCCAACACCTTCCCCGTTGATCAACAATTGGGTAGTGCTCAACCAGCCTTCTTGCCTTCCGATGGCACAATTCCATTGAATATTGATGGTTGGTTCTTCAACTATGCTGGTGGTAATTTAATTGCCGATGGCAATGCGATTAATCTCCAGCCCCAAGGTCGCTGGGTGGCGGTACGCTTGTTGATGGCCGATACCTTCGGCGGTCGCACGGTTCCTGCCGATTTGGTGGTCTTGAAGGATGCTCAAGGGCGGGTTTATCGCGCCAATCTCGATGCTTCCGAAGCGGTTACCAATGTCTACCCCGATTTTGTCAACCGTGGGTTCCCCTACATCAACCAAAAACAAACCGCACCTGGTGGCAACTTCACCATTGCCTTGGTGTTTGATGTAGCCCCTGATGCAACCGATTTGGTGTTGTTCAGCCCTCAATACCTCGACCAAGGCTACTACGTGCGGGGCAACTCACAATAATCCAAACCCAAGCCAAACTGGTATCTGCAAGCGACCTTTCGAATTTCGGAAGGTCGCTTGTTGGTTGTGCGGATCAAGCAAGGGCTGTGCTATCATAGCTCGTAGCAAAACCATCAGCACAAAGGAAGGTTGTTGTGGGTCTAGTCTTCAATGGATTGTTGCTGGGTATTCCGCTGGGCTTAACGGTTTTAGGCGCGAGCCGCGGAATTCAGCGTGAGGCCATGACATTAATTGGCATTTTGTTGGGAGCCTTGTTAGCCGAATTGTGGGGGCCAATTTGGGGGCCAAATAATGCTACCCGCTTTAATCAAGATATTGCCAATACGACCGCTTGGGTTTCGATTATTCTCTTGCTGGTTTGTACAATTTTCATCGGCTATGGCGGGGCGTTGCTGCTGCCGTCGCGCAAGCAATTGGCCCAAGGCCGCTCTCGCTGGTTTGGCGCTGGTGCTGGCTTGTTCAATGGAATCTTGCTGCTCAGCCTAATTTTGCGCTATGGCAATGTTTATAATAACGATTTGATGGTCAGCGTCTGGGCTGCGGATAGCCGTGTTGCAATGTTGTTTATCGAGCGCTTTCCGACGATGTTGCTGGTTGGGATTGTTTCAATTGCCGTGATTGTCAATCTGCGTTTATTGCAACGCTTGATCTATAAAATTCATGGCAAGGAAACCAAACCAGAAGAAAAGAAGAAGGCCGAGGAAAAACCAGCCACTCCACCCCCACCACCAGAGCCAAAACCCCCAGCTCCCGATACTGTCAACAACCCGATTTTGCGCGATTTGATTTTGGCTGAGATTAAAAAAGATAAGCCACCAGCCTAAAATGCTACAATGGCCGAAGCAATTTCGGCCATTGTTGTTTAACCTAGAATTTAGTAGTTGTTCAAGGTTGCTGGCAAGAAGATCTGTTGGGTGTAGAGGAAGTCGATTTTCGCGCCACACAAGGCATATTCACTGCTTGCCGACGACGCATCCCACACCAAGGCAAAGCCTTTTTCTTCGTTTTCAATTGGATAATTAATGTTGACAGAATTCTGAGTATCTGTCCCCATCACTGGCACACTGGTGATTTGGGTAAAATCGCCACTGCCAACAAAGCTGTAGAGATTGAGGGTTGGGCCAGCCGCAGCATTTTTATAGTAGAAGGTGACGCGCGCGGCTTTGGCTCCTTCAGGTGCAGTCACATTGGTGGTCAAATCTTCAACTTCGTTGCTTACATTGACACAACCATTGGCATCGCTGGTGTAATTGACGTTCGAGCGGCGGGGCACAAAGGTGCTGCCCGTGATGAAGCGGCTATCTTGGCTTGGCTTGGCGCTGGGGTTGGTATATTGGAAACGGACCCCACACAAGCGAATTTGATTGCTCAACACCCCACCAAAATCGGCCAAAACGCTCAATGATTCGCTGCTTTCGTTGACGGTGTAATTCAACGATTGGTCAGCATTCACCACCGCCGTATTCGAAACTGGACTAGTCAAGGTGGCGAGAGTATTGGTTACCCCTTGGCCGTTTGATGCAATTAATTTGACCGTTAGATCAGCGCTGTTGATATCGCGGAAATAGCTGCGCACTGCCGTCAGTTGGCTGCCTTGGGGCAAATCAACATCGGCATTCAGCGTGCGCCCATTGATTTTGACAAAGGTACAGCCAGCCCCAGCATAGCCATGTTCGGTGCTAGAGTTGGTGTTGACCAAGGTGCTACCAACAATAAACAGATAGTCGGTCGATGGGCGTGGCTCGGCTGGGGCTGTGTAGGCGATCCGCACGCCACATAATTGCATCGCCGCGTTGGTTACGCGGGGAAACCACTCAAGGAACAAGCCACGGGTTTGCATATTGACCACATACGGGGCATATTGCGAACTCATTGGGGCGTAGGTGTTGGTCAAGCCCACCGAGCTAGAAATTTCCACCGTGATCAATTCGCGCGGAGTAACCATATCGCTATCATTGAGGGTCAACTCAGCTTTGGTTTGAGTTGTGCTGGTGTCGTAGAGATAATAATCCAAGCCCAAGATCGTTGCGCCATTAGGCACGGCGACTGGGGCGGTAAACTCGCCACTGCTGGTGGCATAAATACAACCAGTTGGTTGATTATTAACATTGCGAGTGGTTTCAAACGCCGTGGTTGAGTCGCGGGTTTGAAACGAGCTGCCAGCAATCCATAGATACTGGGTATCGTTGGGGGTGGCAGGAGCTTGGGTTTGAGCTGGGCTAACTTGGGCCCGAGCAACAAAAACTGGGCCAACGAGGAACAACATTGCCAATAGAACAATGGCGAGACGGAATGAAGCGCGGATTCGCGACATTGCTACTTCCTTTCCAAGAATACGAATAGCGGTCGTAAAGATTACCCCTATGCTAGCATAAAGAGATTAAAAAAGAAAACTTTTGAGGGAACCCGCATGGGTGTTTTTTCGGGTGATTTGCGCTCATCCTTGATGAGGATTCAGCTTATTCTTCGCGTTGTAAATCGCGTGGATCAGCCCCATACAGCCATTGATGCTGGGCTTGAGCTTCCCACCAACTGCACGGGAATGCTGGTGCAGCGACTTCCTCAATTGCGGCGCGAATTTGGCGGGCACAAATTTTTGGTTCAACCCGCCCAACCCCAGTTCCCAAGCCTGGAATTGCCACGGTTTTAACCACATCAGCAATTGCTTGACCATCAGCTAAACGCCCATGCTTGATCAACAGCAAGACTGCACGGCAGGCCAAATAGGGGTTGACCGTGCCTTGCAAAATCATGGGCACACGCATGGTTGGGGCCGCAATCACGTAGGGAATTTTGGCATGATCGGTTGGCACAAGCGCAGCATTGCCAATCAACAACTCACCATAATGCTCTTGTTGAATGATCGTTTGCAAGCGTTCTTGCACATGCCAGCCAAAAAAGCGGCTATAGAGCATATCGATGCCGCCATCCATAAAACCAAAACTGTTGGCAGGGCTGACCACGGCATCAGTAGCGCAATCGAGAATTGAGCCATGCTGAATGCTGACATTCGGCAAATCGCCACAAATTTGCTGCCATGCGGCGACCATGGCTGGTTGAACATCGGCCAGAATGATCTGCATTGCTCACTCCTTGGGATAATTGATAATTGCAAATGTGCCTTGACCTAAGGCCAATAACTCGCCAGCCTCGTTAACCACCCGCCCGGTTAAAATGCCAAAACGGGTGGTGCGTTCAACTAATTCGGCGGTGGCAATAATGGTTCCATCAACAATTGGCCGCAGGTAGTTAATTTTCAATTCAAGCGTGGCGCAACCCAATGGGCGTTCGAGTGCTGTCCAAAACGCGCCGCCCATGGCTGTATCCAACAGGCTATAGGCTACGCCACCGTGGGCGATCCCAGCGGGGTTGTAATGGCCTGGGTCGATCTGCAATGAGCAGCGTGAGAAGCCAGGCTGAACATCCTCATACACCACGCCTAAACTCCAAGTAAAACCTGCTCCATGGGCTTGGTGCTTACCGATGCGTTTGATTAAGGTCAAGGCTAATTGCTGTTCGCGCTCATCCATGCGGGCTAAAAGTTGTTGAGCTTGTTTCAATGTGTCCATAATAATCCTTTGGGTACTAGCATTCGAGCAGTGAGATTAATTGGCGCAGGTAGGCTGGTATCATTGCTTCCATCTCCCATGGTGCATAGAGATAGGGCTTGATCCAATGCTGATAGGTTAGAGCTTGATGGATTGGTGTCAAGATCGCGGCGTGCTGATAGGCTTGCCGCAATTGAGCATACTCTAGCCCAAACTGCTCAACCCATATATTAAGATAGCTTTGAATTAAGGTTTCGCGTACATTCAGAATACTGCTAAATCGTTGCTCAATACCTTCAAGCAGCAGCCCAAGGCTAAAAAATGGTTGACTAATGCTAGCATCCGACCAATCAGTAAAAATTGTACGTTGTGCTGCAATGATGATATTGCTTGCTCCAAGATCGCCATGTTCAAGCGTATCGGGAAGATTGAAGGCTTGCAAGCTACAACAAGCGGCCTTTAATTGGGGAATCGCTGCTTGGAGTTGTGCTAATTCAGCCGATGTTAATCCCCATGATTGGTCTAAGAGCATCGCTTGATGGTCATTAAGCAATGGCTCAATCTGATCGATTAGCCAACTTAGCGGGCGAATTGCTAAGCCACAGGCTGCAAGCTGCTCACGTTTGGGAATTTGGCGGATTTGCAATTGAGCATAAGCTTCAAGGCTGCGTTGCCATTGCTCAAGGTTGGTGCTTTGATTGAGGGTTGGTGCTGCAAAATCAGGCAAGAGCATCCAGGCTTGTTGTGGCTCAAGCGCTAACACTGATGGCGTATGGTTTAGTTCGTGGGCCTGTAAGTATTGGATTAAGCGTATTTCATGAGCAAACATCGCCGGGAGTGCCTTGAAAAAGATGCGACCTTGGGTTGTGGCAAGTTGCCAAATGCTGGAACGGTTCCAAGTGCGATGTTGCTGAATTTCTCCAAGTGCCTGAATATCAGCCTGCGCTAAAACACGGTTGATCCATGCAAATGCGGCTGGCCCCCAATTGGCTTGATACCACGGGACTTCTTGCAGTGGCAGAGTTGGAGTTTTGTACTGGGTCTGCCATTTAGTCAACAGCAGGGCTAGGCTTGGATCAACTTGTTGATCATTAATGGCTTGATCGATGAGCATCCAAGCTGCGGTTGCTATGGGCTGGATTGATTCAGCAAGCAGCGTGTATGTAAGGGTCATTTGGTGCTGCGTAAAATCATCATCAATCTGTATACAGCGCAAAACGCGGGTGGTTAAGCCCAAATGGGCGACAACCCAAGCATTGATATGGGCTACATCTTGCCAAAAGTGGCTGAGTGGCATTTGCCATGAAGGTAAACGTAACTGGTTGGTATTGGGCAATAAAAAGAGATATTTGTCAGTAGGATCACTAAGAATCAGGCGATAATTAACCATCCAGGTGGTTTCAGCGTTCATAATAAAAACTCCTAAGCAATAGCATTTGAATGCGATCAATAAATCAGCTTGGATCGCACATCCAAGCTTAAGACGCTAAATTTGCTTGCTATTGCTTAGGAGTGATACATCTGATACCTATCTTGGCTACTAGGCCGCTAAATCGAGCGGCACACCACAGCGTTCGTGGATTGCCAAGGTGCCAGCCAATACATTCGGCACAATAATATCAGCAAAGGGATGTTGGGTGTCAGCAGGCGCAACCAGCACCGTAGTCATGCCGAGGCTTTTGGCGGGAGCCAGATTGGCCATGGTATCTTCAAACAACACACATTCATGGCCTTGAGCATTTAGCGAACTCAAAACTGTGTGGTAAGCATTCAAATCGGGCTTAGCCAAAAATTCAAAAGCCCGAATATCGAAAATCTGCTCAAAATGGTCGTGCAAGCCAAGCCGATTGAGCACGCGCACTGCATGTTCACGCGGCGAGTTGGTGAAAATCACTTTTTGCAAGGGCAAGGCTTGCAGCGCAACATGCAACGTACCATCATCAGGCAACAGCACATCAAGCGTTAATTGATGAATAAAGGTCAAATATTCTTCAGTTTCGACAACACCGTGGTGTTTTTGTAAGCCCGCCAAGGTTGTGCCATATTGTTCATAATAATGTTGGCGCAAGCGTTGGGCTTCCTCGCCCGCTAAATCTAAATGCTCTTGAAAAAACAACCCAATCCGATCATTTATCTGTTCCATCAGCCCCGATGAGTCAGCGTAAAGGGTGTTATCTAAATCGTACAAAGCAAAACGAAGCGTCATTGGAGCCTCCTTCGACAACATCAGTGCTGGTTACAATACCTCAATACATCAAGCGATCAGCCAAAACCTCAAATTGAGGGTTTTTCTAGTCTATCACGCAGATCAAGAGGCCTGTGTAAATGGCATGTTAAGAAATGGGCTTAGTTTGGCTAAACCTTTGGCTGTTGCGAGGAGTTGCGTCGTTGCAAATTGGGCTTTTCCCGATCAATCGCGGTTAGGCACTACAATCGCGCTCGCCAAATAAATCGTGGAGTGATTGAGGATCGTTGGCGCAGGGGTGAGGGTGTTTGGCAAGGTAGCAATCGGGCATCAGCCATGGTGGCAACAATTGTTGCGGCGCTAATTCGGCGTTCCAGCCTGCCGTATAGAGGGCATCGAGGGTTTCGTGATAGGCCTCGACCAACATTGGGCGACGAGCAGTGTTGGCAAAGCGCCACCAGTTCGCTAGCTCGGCCAAATGCTCAAGTAGATCATGTTGGCGTTGATAGCTTAAGTCGTATTCTTGCATCATGGGTTGCTCCTTTATGCTTGCCTCTCGCAAGGAGAGGGGCTAGCGGTCAGGCTAAAAATCGAGCCACCGCCGATCATCAAATATCTACCTCCGCATGGTTGAGGGTGAACTATGGGGTGCAAACGTATAGTACCCTACTTTTTAGCCAAACGACAACCTGATCACTTTTCAATACTTGGGTTACTCGTCCCGTGAGCCTAATTGCTGGTTGTCACTACCAATTCCCCAACTTCGTGCTCTTCGTGTTCTTCGCGGTTGCAATCCGTTTGTCGCCTGACCTCTCTATTCGATAGCAAGTGCTATTCCGCCAGCGTTTCTTCATCGATTTTTCAAAGGTTTGTGGTTTGTTAAGGCTGATTTGGACAACAGCAACAAAGCTGCGTGCTAGCCACAACCAGTGTGGCATATGCGAAGGAAGGAACGAGCTTCATGAGTGCACTCTCGCTTGATCAGCATGCCACTGAGCACCCCCGTCAAGGTTTAGCTCGCTTGATTGATGCTTGGCCACAGTTGGCGTTGGCCTTGATTGTGGTTTTAGCGGCGGCTTTGCGTTTAGCCAATTTAGGCGAATTAGGCTATGTCAACCATTATTACAGCGCTGGAATAACCAGTATGTTGCAATCGTGGCATAACTTTTTCTTTGTGGCGGCTGAGCCTGGCGCTGCAGTTAGCATCGATAAGCCTCCAGTTGGTTTGTGGCTGCAAGTGGCTTCAGCCTCTATTTTTGGCGTAAATGCCTTTGGGGTGTTGTTGCCGCAGATTTTGGCTGGGCTTGGCTCGATTATTGTGCTGAACCACTTGGTGCGGCGCAAGTTTGGGGTTGTGGCAGGATTGGTGGCCGCCTTGAGTTTGGCAGTCACGCCCGTGGTGATTGCTACCGACCGCAATAATACGATTGATAGCGTGCTGATTTTCTGTTTGTTGCTCGCGACGTGGGCCTTTATTAAAGCCAGCGAAACTACTCAATGGCGCTTTTTGTTCTTGGGTGCAGTGCTGATCGGCATCGGCTTTAATATCAAAATGCTCCAAGCAATCTTGCCCTTGCCCGCGATCTATCTGTTTTATCTCGTCAGTGCCAAGCAGCCATGGTGGCGCACGATCGTGCAATTAGTGGTCGCAAGCGTGGTTTTGGCGGTGGTTAGTTTATCGTGGGCAGTAGCAGTCGATCTCACGCCTGCTGATCAGCGGCCCTATGTTGGCAGCAGCGGCGATAATTCGGTGCTCAGTTTGATGTTGGGCTATAACGGTTTGCAGCGCTTACAGGGCATGAATGCTGGTGGTGGGGCCGCTGGTGGCATGCGGCAGCGCGGCAATAGCACATTTCCGCAACGTGGCAATGGCAATTTCACTCCACCTAATAATCAAACTGGCGCAAATCCTCAGCCAGCCCAACCAAACCTAGGCAATGGCAATTCCAGCCCACCCAACCAAGCTAGCCCGAATGCTGGCCGTGGTGGTTCCTCGGCAATTGCTGGTGGTAGCGAAGAAGGCTTTGATCGTTTATTTAGCACGCCGCTGAGCAAAGAAGTTAGTTGGTTGTTGCCATTTGGCTTGGCTAGTTTGCTATTACTGTTGGCACGCGGTGGTTTAGACTGGCCAGTTGGGGCTAAACACGGCGCTGCGGCACTTTGGGGCGGTTGGCTGCTGACCGCAATCATCTTTTTCAGTATCGCTGGCTTTTACCACGAATATTATCTTTCAATGCTGGCAGCCCCCTTGGCGGCCTTGATTGGGATTGGCGTGGTCGAGTTTTGGCGCTGGTGGCAAGCCAATCGCTGGGCCGCTAGTGCCTGCTTAATGCTGGCAGTGCTAGCCAGTTTGGGTTTACAACAAACGACGGCCTTGGCGTTTGTTGAGTATAGCTGGTGGCTGGGTTTGAGCGTAATCATGGTTATGCTGGGTGTTGGAGTGTTGCTCTGGGCCTGTATTCGCCAAACCTCACGCCTAGCCCAATTGGCATTCGGCGGCTTGTTGATTGGCTTACTGATTACGCCCAGCGTTTGGTCGGGTTACACCACCATGAACGCTAGTGCCAATCAATCGTTGCCAAGTGCCTATAGCGGGGTTGTTTCAGGGCCGCCCAATAATGGCGGTTTGACCGTCAATCAAACTTTGATCGATTATCTGCAAGCTAATACTCAAGCTGTGGAATATCTCCTGGCGGTGCCAAGCTCGATGCAAGGCTCAGATTATGTGCTGGCAACCGGGCGACCGGTGTTGTATATAGGTGGTTTTATGGGCATCGACAATGTGCTAACTAAGGAGCAGTTGATTACAATGGTAGCGAATAATCAATTGCGCTATATCTATTGGAATCGTAATGGTGGCAATGGCTTTGGTGCTGGCAGCAACAGCCAATCTGATCTCTCAAACTGGATCAACAACTCCTGCACAATTGTAGCTGGCTTTGATACAACCACCCAAAATAGTGGTGCGCCAGGTGGTACGAGCGTTGGCCCAAACCAAACGACGCAAAATCGTGGTGGTTTTGGGGCGATGCAAATTAGCTTATACGATTGTGGCAACGCCTAAAATTAACCAAAAACCCCTCTCCCGCCGAGCGAGTTTTAAGGGCAGACAGGTTGGGAAAAGGGTAGCACCCTGTGTTCGGGTATGGCGATGCCTAGGTGTCCACCCGCGTCACCGTCATCGCCCACGTTCGGTGCACCGTGGTTCCGGCGACCACCAGCCGATCCGTCAATGGCGGTGGCTCGCCCGGCCACCGCTATTGACGGATCGCTGGCGGTCGGTGGCGATCGGGCAGGATGCACCACCGGTCGGCATGCTGGCCAGTCATCCAGCCCAGCAGCGTTGCTGTAAGCTCCCCTCGCCCACGGCATAACCTATTGGCGATTCATCGCGTGAATCATTTTGAGGCCTTCGTGGGTCAGCCATGGGTCAACATGATCAATCACATGGGTTTCACCAGCAATAATATCGGCAATCACTTCAGCCTGACCACCAGTTGCGACAACTGTCCCACGCATGCCCAACTCTTGCCACATGCGCGTGACCAAGCCTTCGACCAAGCCTGCATAGCCCAAAACAATCCCCGATTGCATATAGTGCGAGGTGTTTTTGCCGATCACCCGTGGCGGACGAGCTAGCTCAACGTGATAGAGCTTGGCGGCAGCGCGAAACAGGGCATCAGCCGAAATCCCGATGCCAGGGGCAATCGCCCCACCAATATAATCACCCTCAACCGAAATCACATCAAAGGCCGTCGCCGTACCAAAAGCAATCGCGATGACTGGACCACCATAGCGCCGAAAGGCGGCAACCGAGTTGGCAACCCGATCAGCTCCCAGTTCGCGCGGCGTATCGATCAACAAGCGCATGCCCGTTTTGATGCCTGGGCCAATCACGACTGGCTCAACATTCAAATAGGTGCGGCTCAACTCGCTAAATACACTGGTTAAAGGCGGCACAACACAGGAAATCGCACAGCCCTCAATTTGATTGATCGCAATACCACGCAATTCGAACAAACTACGCACCAACACTGCATATTCATCGGTTAATTTTTGGCGTTGGGTTGATAAACGCCAATGCGCCACCATCTGATCGCCATCCCATGCGGCGATTTTGCTATTGGTATTGCCAATATCGATTGTTATTAACATTCTGCTTTTTCCACATCAGCGTGAATCAAAAATCCAATCCATTATTGCATACTTTTGCTTTTTCAACTATTTTTAACAATTCGTCAATGCACGTAGCGCTTAAACAATGATAATATAAGCACAGAATTGGCTCTTTTTTGGCTAGGGAGCGTACCCGTGGCCGTTCAAGTTTGGATTGGCGAAAAGCCCGAACACCCCAATGAGCGTAAAGCAATTATTGCCTTAGCCAACGGTCTCGACCGCTTGGAAGGGCTTTATGTCATGCTGGCAAATTTTAGCGTCGGTGGCCATACCATTGACCTTGTGGTGTTGAAGAACGATGCAGTCTTTATTCTTGAAATGAAGCATTGCGATGGCAAGGTTTATGGTTCGGTCAATGGGCGCTGGAAGGTCGTCAGTAGCGCTGGTTCGGTCAAATGGCTCAATCAAGGCCGCAAAAACCCCTACAACCAGGTGATTGCCTATTACTATGCCTTCCGCAATTTCTTGCACGACCATCAGCACGAAATTATGTCAGAGCAAAAAGCTAGTCAAACCGATTTTCGGGCTTGCAAACGTCTAATCGTGATCTCGCCTATTTTAGAGCGTGGCTCGGAAATTAATCTCGATTGGCGGGTTAACGTCAAAGGCTTGGATGAATTACCAACCCACTTGGTGACTGAGCGCACCGATGAAATTCATTTCACCGATGAGGAAATGCTCAAAATTCCACGCTTGCTGAATTGCTCAATCTGGGAAGAAGTTAATCAATTGGTGGCGGGAGTGATGCCTGCTTGGGATGATACACCCTCTGATCCGCCACCAGCTGCCCCGTCACCAGAACCGATTGCCGTGCCTGAACCGGTGATCGAGCCAGCTTTGCCCAAAACTTGGCCCGAACGCTTGCGCGATAGTTCGTTACGCACCCGTTTCAATGTGCTAGGCTGGGCGGTTGTCTCAATTTTGTTGATATTGGTGTTAGTTCAGGGTCGCAACATTACGATTATCTCGAATGTGCCAACCCCTGAGGTCTATGGCACAATTCCAGTTCCGGCAGCCTCGCCAACTCCAAGTGGTTGTATTACGACCTTTGGGCAAACGATTCGTAAGGCCCGCGACCCAATTTCCTATCAATGGTATACGGTCGATAGTCGCGCCAGTGAAGCGGAATTTGTGGCAGTAACGCTTGATCGGGTGCAATTTTGTGCCGACCAAATCGTGTTGCACTGGAGCGTGCAAAATACCACGCCAGGCATTGTTCAATTAGGCCTGACCAATAATAATATTGCGGTGAGCGATACCAGTGGCATTGTTTATCGCCTACGCGAGGAACGCCAAACCATTCGCGTGCGCAACGGCAAAATCAGCAGCGGCACCGTAACCATTCCACGCACAGTTAATCCCAATGCCAATACCCTAACTATTGAGCTACTCAACGAGCCATTCGGCGGCCAATTGTGGACGGTACAAGTGCCCAAAAAGTAGCGGTTGGGGATCGGGTATTTCGTTTTTGATCCACGAAGGGCACGAAGTTACACGAAGTGTTAGGCGAATGGCTATTAGCTAGTAAAATTTTTGCGATACGACCAAATGTTCCCATAGCCCAACACTCTCTACATTAAATCCAATCCCCTAAGGATACAAAACGAGGTACGACCCTTTAAGGATGTATCTTTTGAGATAATTAATCTAAATAGGAGGTAAATGATGGAATCCCTGAAATTTCAGCAAGAATATCGGTGTATTCTATGAGGATCAAACGAATACCATTCAATACTTGCCGTAGTTCATCAGATCTATCCCAACTATTTTCATGTCCTAAGCTTGATATCCCGTCAGATCTCAAGTTTTCGTAATCACTCAATAAAGGATGCCATTTTGCAAGAAATGGCCTTATAACAGTATTCAAAATTGAGATAGCAATAAAAGCAAGTGAGATATTATTATCACTTGAATTTAGGGCTATTTCGGGGCCATACTTTCGTAGTATGCTCCGAGTGATTTCAAAAACAGAGTAAAGCGATGTTAATGCTTCGCGTAATGATCCTTCATTTGGTTTTAGCTCTGCGGCTGATATACGTGTAACCAACTCAACGTATAGTTCCCATGCTGCATTTCGTTCCGCTTGGTTAGGCTCCCAATTACCCTCAATATTACCAATAAATGGTAAATTGATATTAATTTTTACTCCTTGTAATCTCATTTTTACTCCTATTTTTTATTATAAATCAATGAGGTACCTATTTTATTATTTAATTTATCTCTATTGTTATCATAAACACAAATATATCTATTTGAATTTAAATCATATATATATACAGGACATATATTTTTGAATTGAATTGTGAAGTAAGAATAAATCCATATGGGACCCTTGCCTTTAATAAGTAGATTAACGCCTATCATAATTGGCTTATTTGTATTTCTTTGATCTTTCGTATTTAAGAAATCAGCTTCAATATCTATTTTCCAGGAAGTTAAAAAGTCTACAGGAAGCGTTCCACCTACTATCTCAAACTCTATCTGTTGATAGTAAGTTCCTTCAATATCGAATTTATTTATTGGACTAAATTTTATCTTATTGTGTTCACTTATAGTTTCAATGATTTCATTATTACTTTTGTTTTGGTTATATATATCAAAATTTATATATTTATTTCTATTAATTAGAGATTCTATTACATATTTAACATCATCTCCTACATTATTTAAGTGCAGATCATCTTTACTGCATAATAAAACTGGAATAATAGTAATTTTATTTTCTATGGATAGCTGTTTAGCTTGAAAAATTTCTTCTTTACACCAATTAGAACGAATGTAGTCATGTGATATAAATGCTACAAAATATTTACACTCATTGATTGCGCGAAGTATCTCTGGCGTTAAACTAGCTCCATCACGGATATCATTTATATCAATCCAAGATGAGATAAGGCACTGTGACAGATATTTTTGAGTTTCGAGGACTAACTTTTTATCTTGTGTTTTATGACTAAGAAAAACCTGTGCCATTGAGATCATCCTTTCATCAAAACAAACTATTCGCAATAATAGCCTGTCAAAGTATATAAGTCAATAAGATTTTTGATGTTTCTATGAGATATGGTCAATGAAAAACCTTATTAATTAATATTTGATTTTACTCTTCCTTTCAACCAATCTTCAAATTCTATAGTTGATCTTATGGTCTTCATTGTTCCTCTGAGCCTGTGGGTTAAATTTGCTCCCAATTCCCACCAACCAATCCCCAACCCATACGTTCTATGTTCTTTGCTCTATGCTCTCGTTTTGACTTACAATCAAGCATAATGGTCTTGATCCTGCGATAGCTATGCCTTAAGTTTGGGCCAAACCAGTACATTCGCAACTATTTTTGGCCCCTAAGAACTAGCAACTGATCAATGGATAGTACTATGCGCAACAGTTGCAATGAATGCTAGAATTGAAAGAGCCAGTCGATGACAACACCAGCGATGCCAAAGCCCAACCGCTTGCGGGCACTCCTTACCATTGTGCTTATGATCGTGATCAGCTTGGGGTTGTTGCTGGTTGATTTTCGCCATTTTGGTCAATATGGCTATGTTGGAGTGTTTGTGCTGGTGCTATTGGGCAATGCAACTGTGGTTGTGCCCGCGCCAGCGTTTATGACCGCCCTCGCTGCTGGCCGTACCCTCAATCCCTGGTTGGTAGGAGTTATCAGTGGGTTAGGGGCTGGTATCGGTGAGCTAACTGGCTATATTGCCGGGCGGGCAGGTCGTAGTGCCTTTGATCAACAACGCTTTACGCGGATTCAGGGCTACGTTGAACGTTGGGGAGCACTCGCAATTTTTGGCTTAGCAGCCCTACCGAATCCACTGATGGATCTTGCAGGCATAGCCGCAGGGATCGCACGCATGCCATGGTATAAATTTTTAGTGGCATGCTGTGCTGGTAAAATTGTGCGCTTTACCATCCTTGCGCTGATCGGTCAATCTACAACTTGATGCCAGGGTCATCTTTTTTGGAAGGGAGGAACATGTGCATCATTTGCGAACGTTTCGTACATTAGGATTGCTTAGTTTGCTGGGGTTGCTGTTAGTTGTGGTACAGCCAAGCCAAGCCCAACAACCGCTATCGCCAAAAATTAGGCCCGAACCAACATTGAGCAATCGCCAACCTTTGCGTAGCACTGCTCCTCAAGGTGGCACTGAATGGCTCGTTCCGTGTTCCGCCAATGCCGAGAATTGGCAAAGTAGTGTGCGCGAAGATACTGCTGCACTCAATTGCGAAATTTATGTGCCCGAAGCGGCCATGGTTTTTGTGATGGCGACAGGTAGTTTCAGCATGCAAACCAATGCGGTCACCAATACCTATGAAGGCCGCATTAGCCTAACGTTTGATGAGGTTTTGCGCGAAAGCAGTACACGTTGGGGCAATGTTTACGCTTTAGGTCAACTCAACACTGGCGAAACGAGCATTTTTGCCAGCACCACGGTCTTTACGGCCAGCGCCGGAGTACACACAGTAAGTTTAGTTGGGGGCTTTGTTGGCTATGGCCCTTTGACATTAAACAATGCCCAGTTAACCGTCTTAGCTTTCCCAACCAACTCGGCCAATATTCAGGTTTGTGCTACCGATACGGGCTTAGGCGTATGGCGAGCAACCCCAACTATCAGCACGATCCGTTCATGTAGCTTCAATCTAGCTAGTAATAGCACGGTATTTGTTAGTGCCGATGGCTCAGCTCTACCCATTCCAGGCAATGAGGTAGCGTTGCAATTCCGCTTAGGCGTTGATGAGACCACCACTGGCGATGTTCGCACTGATCGTTATGTTGATGTTGATAGCGTTGAACCGAATTCGGAGCAAGTTGATGGCAACGATATCTCAACTTCAATTGCTGCGAGCTTCAACTTAACTGCTGGCAACCATACGATTAATTTCTTAGGCCATGGCAATGGCAGTGATGCAGCCTACCTTTCACGCTCAAGCTTGGTAGTGTTGATCTTCCCCAGCATTAGCCCATTTCGTACCTGCACTAGTATGAACGATTTGAGCAGCTTTTTCAGCAATAGCGAATTTAGCTCATGGGCTAATTGTTTGTTGATTGTTTCCGGTGCGCATCGGGCAATTGTGGTTGGTAACGTGACGGTTGGCCAACAAAATGGCGAGCCACAAGTACGCACCCGTTTACGCAGCAACACCGATCCGATCATCGGTAGCACCCGTACCAGCGATTTAACGATCTTTCGCATGGTTGGTGGCCAAGGCGACGACAAAACGATGACCTCGGTTGGGATAACTGAATTAGCTGGTGGCTTGAATATTTTCAATTTTGATGGCTATCCATCGAATAGCAGCACGGTGCGCATGATCGATCCAAACTTGCATGCACTAGCATTTCCCGACCCATTCAGGTATAAACAATATACGCCATTAGCTATTGGCGAATAAGTGTTAGCCTGTGGGGGAATCATGCGGGTCTATTTGATACGGCATGGTCAATCGGAAGAAAATGCCGCTGATTTAAAACGTTTAATTGGACTAGAAGATTTTCGGCAGTTATTGGAGCATGCCCAGCATTCACCATTAACTGCCTTGGGCCGTGAACAGGCGGCGACTGTTGCCGAGGAAATAGCCGCATTCAAGCCCACCCATTTGTATAGTAGCCCCTATATCCGTGCCTTCGATACGGCCCAAATTATCGCGGCACGGGTTGGGCTGCCAATCCAAACGATCAACGAATTGCATGAAATTAGTGCGATTGTGCCATTTCTGATGCGCCGCGAACGCCATCGCGCCTTGCGCACAATGTATATTCGCGGTTATCTCTCACAATTAATTCCGCATCGACCACTGTGGGGCGAAACCTGGTGGGTCGCCCAACGCCGCGTGATCAAAGCATGGAATACCATGCTTGAGCAATGGTCGCCCAGCACTCGCGCTGTGGTCGTGGCCCATCGGGCGTTTATTTGGATGACCCTGCGTTATTTGCAACGTCATGGTGGCTGGCGAATCATTCGACGCAGCACCGACAATACTGGAATTTCTGAATTAGAGAGTATTTAGCAATTGCCCTAGGCGCTGGGCAACCTGCTGCCAGCTAAATTTGGCAGTTTGAGCACTGGTTTGAGCGGCCAAGCTTTCGCGCCATGCCGGATCATGGCAAATCCGCTCTAATGCGTCAACCCATGCTGCTTGATCGTTTGGCAACAAGCAGCCAGCCGCCCCAACTGCCTCGGGCAATGACGAGCTATTTTGGGCCAAAACTGGTGTGCCACAGGCAATCGCCTCAAGCGCTGGCAAGCCAAAGCCTTCATATAACGAAGGAAATGCCAGCGCCAACGCTCCGCTATACAACGCGGCTAATTCATCCTCGGGCACATCGGCAATTCGCCAAACGCGCCCTTGCAAGGCGGGATGATCGAGTAATTGCTCGCTCGCAGGGTTGCGCCACCGCCCGCCAAGCACCAAGCCAACCTCAGCAGTTTGGGCAACTTGCCAAGCATCAAGCAAAAAGTCGATTTGCTTATGTGGTTTATCCGAGGCAATATACACAATATAGCGCTCTGGTAAGCCGTATTTGGCGCGTAGCGCTGCAATTGCAGCGGCAGGCTGGGGCTGAAATTGGGCTGAAATGCCGACTCCCAAATAGGCCAAACGCTGTGGCTTCACTCCATAAAACTGGGCAATATCGCTAGCTGCTGAATGCGAAATTGTGCCAATCGCCGCCGATTGCTGAATCGCCATATGATGCAAGGCGGCAATTTGCCAACGTTTGCGGCGACTAAATGTCGCTGGCACGCGCCACGAAATTGTGTCGTAAATTAATGTCAGGCTGGGGCAAGGCTGGAACAATGGGCGAATGTAATAGGGGAAAATTGCCAGATCAGCATTAATTTCACTCAGCAAGCTGCGCCATTCGCGATGTTGACCGACGCTAAACAAGCCATGAGAAACCCGCGAAACCTTCGGGTGTTGCAGTAATGGCCTTAGGTCAAATTGGGTACGTGGTTGCTGTGGTAAGATTAAATGCAAGTGTTCAGCGATTGGCGCTTGCAATAAAGCCAAGCTTAATTCATAGCAAAAGCGCCCAATCCCAGGAAAATGGTCATCGAGCACGCGTAAATCGAGGGCAATTGTTGCTTGTTTCATGCCTGATACCAACCCCAAATGTAGCCCAGAGCTCCCACATAACTGGTTAATGCCTTCAAGGGCTTGAAGCTGGGCCGCCACGATGGCGCAGCAAACGAGTAGGGCAGAAAAATATTAATCGGCAAAATCAGCGTGCGCAGCAGCCAATAGGCCAAGGCATGCAACGGCGTTTTGAGCACCCGCCCCCGCCCACGCGCTGGGTCGCGCCGCACCTCTTGGGCATGACCAACTCCATACAACCAGTGTTTGCGCAACAGTGCCCACAAATTAGCGGGAGCCGGATGCCACGTCCAGGTATTGGGTACTAAAATAAAACGATAGCCTGCCCGTCGAATTCGGGTAAAAAACTCAGTATCTACCCCGCGAATCAATTCGTTGTTAAACCCACCAACTTGATCATACACTTCACGCCGCATAGCACAGCAAGTTGTGGTTAATTCGCAATAAAACGAAGGCGGATCGGGGTTGCTTTCGAGTGGCGATTGCACGACGGCATGTTCAATGCGCGGAACTTCACGGGCGACCCAGCGCTGAAAAGCCGAGGCATCGGGCGGCAACTGTTTGGATGCCCCAGTTACACCAATCGTTGGATCGGTGAGCAAGGGCTTAACCAGTTGTTCAATTGCATCGTCATTGGCTAAAATCGCATCATCATCAATAAAAACGAGGTAGGGCGCAGTTGTGCGCACGGTGGCAGTATTACGGGCTTTGCCATTGGGCCGCACACCAACCGCAACCTCAATTTGGCAGGGCTGCCAGGTTTGGCGAGCAATCGAGGCCCGCAAGGCCGTAATCTCGCCATTCAAGGCCGGAATAACCACAGCAATTTGGGGAATTTCTGTCACAACCAATCCATTCAGCTAAACCAGCAACGCTGCGGTTAATATACCATGGTGATAAGAAATACCTGCTAGAGTCCCGTTGTTTTGTTGCCAGAACCCTCTATAATGCATTTGAATAGTGATTGATGCTTGATACTTTGCTAAGGTTTATACCATGTCGATTCAGCCCCCATCGTCAGAATTTGCCTCATTGTTGCGTCAAGTTCAACAGGCCGAGGTAACGCCCACCCAAACACAGCTCGATGATGTGTATCGTCAGCTTAACCAACGGATTCAGCAATTGCAGCGCTATGTACCCGACCCAATTGTCCAGCGCTTAAAACACGGCGATTTGCCAATTCCCTATGGCGAACGTTGGTTGGGTTCGTTGCTATTTGCCGATCTTTCGGGCTTTACTGCGCTTTCCGAAAGCCTAACCCGTTTGGGCAAAGAGGGGGCTGAGCAAGTAACCAGCATTATCAACCGCTTGTTTAATCAGTTGGTGGCTGATATCGAGGCCCACGGCGGTGCATTAATTAAATTTGGCGGCGATGCAGTCACCGCCTTTTTTGATCAAACTAAGCTTGGCGAGCAGCATGCCTTGTATGCCGCCCACGCCGCCCAAGCCATGCAAGCATCAATGGCAACCTTGGGTAAAATCCAGATTCGGGCTGGCCAATTTAACCTCACTCTGCGCATTGGCGTGCATAGCGGCGAGGCTTTTGCGGCGTTGCTGGGCGATCAACAACATGCCGAGTTGATGCTGACTGGGATTGCCGTCAACTTGGTGGCGCGTGCTCAAGAGTTGGCGCGACCTGGCGAGGTGGTTTGTTCCAAAGAAACCATGCGTTTGCTGGGCTTACCAACTGATCCCATGAATCCATTTACGGCCTTAACAACTGCGCTCGAACATCCGCCTTATCAATCAACCAGTCAAGCCCCCAGCATCCCGCAAACCATCACTTTAGCCGATGTTCAAGCCCTTGCCAGCATCTATGCAGGCATTCAGCGTTTGTTGCCTCAACGCATGAGCGAAGAGCAATTGCTCAGTAACGCCGCCAGCAGAACTGGCGAAATTCGGCTGGTCACGATTGTTTTTGCCCATATTGCACCCTTCAGCACGATTGTCGAATTGTGTCATGATGCCAGCGCAACCCAATTGCTCAACCACTACTACCAACGCATGCAGCAAATCGTCAATCACTATGGCGGGGTGGTCAATAAGCTCGATATGGCCGCCGATGGCGATAAATTGCTGGCGATCTTTGGCGCACCGATTGCCAACGAAAATGATACTGAGTTGGCAGTGCGCACTGGCCTTGATATGCAATCGGCCATGAACGAAATTAATGCCCTGATTCAACAGTACGACCCACGCTTGCCCTTGCTTGATCAACAAATTGGGATCAATCAAGGCCATGTGTTTGCGGGAATTGTTGGCAGCGAAACCCGCCGCGAATATACCGTGATGGGTGATCCAGTCAATACTGCTGTGCGCCTGATGAGTGTTTGTCGCTATGGCGAAGTGCTGGCCAGCCCCACGATCAAGCGGCTTACCAGCCATGCCTTTGCCTACGAAACCCTGCCAGCCTTGCCGCTCAAAGGCAAAAGCCAACCTATCGAGCCGGCTCGGGTTGATCGAGCCTACAATGTGCGGCGCGAAACCATGCGGGCCGATTTGGTAGGGCGGGTGCAAGAACTCGAACAATTAGCCAGCATCAGCATTCAAGCCCTGCAAGGTCAAGGCCAAATTATCAATATCTTCGGTGAGGCTGGCATTGGCAAATCGCGCTTGCTCGAAGAATTGCTCAGCCGTTTGTCGTTGGCTTCGTTCGACCCAAACTTGAATGTGCCCGAATTTATGCCAATTACGATTGAATGCCAGTTGTATGAGCAAACAACTCCATTTGCCTCGGCCAGCGAAGTCTTGCGTCAAGTATTACGCTTGAGCAGCAGCCTGAATGGCGAACGCTTGGTGCAAGTTATCAGCCAGCGGGTCAATCGGCTTGTGCCCGAATTAGAGCGATTTTTGCCCTTGCTCAGCGATATTTTGCATGTGAGCTTGGCTGAAAACGAGCTAACCCAAGCCCTAGCGCCCGAACAGCGCCATGATCAAACGATTGAATTGGTAGTGGCCTTGATGCTCGCCAGCGCCAACATCACTCCGCTAGTAATTTTATGGGATGATGCCCACTGGATCGATGCCTCATCACGCCAATTGCTTGAACGCTTAGCCAAACATACCCATCAGGCAGCGATTGCCTTGCTGATTGGTTCGCGCACCAAGGGCTTATCGGCCATGACTTGGCCTGAGCAAACAGTCCATCTTGAGTTAAGCGAATTGAGCATGCCCGAAAGTGAAGCGCTTGCCAGTGCGATTATTGGCCATGCCCCGTTGCCAACGGCCTTGCTCGAACGCTGGCGACGCAGCGATGAGCGTTTTTTCAATCCCCAGGGCAATCCATTTTTCATTGAAGAAATGATGCGCAGCCTGATTCAACAAGGTGTCATTGTCGAAACTGCCAATGGCTGGGATTTACGCGGCGAACTTGATAGCTTGCCAACCACGATTGAGGGTGTCATCACAGCACGCTTGGATCGGCTGGATAATCGGATTCGCGAAACTGTTCAAGTGGCCTCGGTGGTTGGGCGACGCTTTGAACTAAATATTTTGCGTGGCATTACCAACGACGACGATTTAGTTAATCAAATGGATCGCTTGACCAATGCTGATGTAGTGTTGCCCGACCATATTGCCGCCGAGTTGGCCTATTTGTTCAAACATACGCTAACTCGTGATGTGGCCTACGAAGGCATTTTGTATGCCCGCCGCCGCGATTTGCATCGCCGAGTGGCTGCGCGGATTCAAGAAGTCCATCGCCAAAATTTGGTTGATGTGTTGCCGATTTTGGCCCGGCATTATGCTCGAGCCGAGGCTTGGCATGAAGCAGTGCGCTATTATCGCGAAGCTGGAATCGCCTCACAAAAACGTTATTACAACGCCGAGGCATGTGCCCATTATCGTGATGCCCTTGAGCTATTGCCCAATCTGAGCGCCTTTGATCGCTCGTTGGAGCAAGAGCTGACTGAGCGTTTGGGCTACGTCACGATGCAGGCTGGTGATTATGCTGAAGCCTTGCCAATTCTCGCTCAAGCCCAAATCCAATTACGCCAAAGTAGCGTTTATAGCAGTAGCCGCGAAGCACGGATTTTGCGCCATATCACCACAATTTACGAACGGCGCGGCGAATACGAGCCAGCCTTTGAGCATCTCCAACAAGCACTCGATTTGTTGGGCGAAAGTCAATCGGCGGAGCGAGTACGGGCCTTATTGCTTGGCTCGGGGCTGCATCAACGCCAAGGTCGTTATCATGAAACAATTACCTGGGCGGAGCAAGCCTTAGCAATTGCCGAACAATTAAATGCCCAACCAGAACAAGCCCGCGCCTATCTGCTGATTGGCGGAACCTATCGCGTGCTTGGCTCGCGTGAGCAGGCAGTTGGCTATTTGGCTAAATCGATCGAACTATATCAGGCGGTCAATGACATTTCGCGTTTGGCCGATGCCTACAACAACGCCGCGATCAACTTTAGCGATCTTGAACAATGGGAGGAATCAATCGCCCTATATCAGGCTGCCTTGAACATCAAAAAGACCATCAATGATAGTTATGGTCAAGCACTCGTTAGCCTCAACCTTGGTGAGTTATATCGCAAGACTCAGCAATTTGACCAAGCTTTAGAGACCTTCAACCAAAGTTTACAGCTTTGGAACAAGCTTAACTCTAAGCTTGGAGCCGCCGTCACCCAGATGAATATGGGCAACACGCTGTTTGCTCAAGGCCAAAGCGCCACCGCTGAATCCATGCTCGATCGCAGCCGCGCTATTTTTGATGAAATCCATGTCGATTCATTTTTACCCGAGCTGTATCGGATTTATGCTGAACTTTTTTATAGCCGCCACAACTATGCCAAAGCCTTAGATTATTGTGATTTTGCCTTGGAACAGGCTCGCCAACATTCAGCCAAAGCCGATGAAGGCCTAGCCCAACTGACTCAAAGTAAGATTCTGCTGGCCTTAGACCATTATGATCCAGCCCTACATGCTGCGGAACAAGCACTCCAGTTGTTGCAAGAATGCGATAACCAAGCTGATGTTGAACGCTGTTTGGAGCAACTGATCGCTCTGACCCAGATCAACGATCCGCAGCGCATGGCTAATTATCAGAATCAACTAGCCCGGTTAACCAAGGCTTAGCAACAGATTTTCGCGATGGAGGGTTTATGCGCCGTTTCAGTAAAGTCCGCTTACTGGGAATATGTGTTTTGCTGTTAAGTTTGACGGCTTATCAGCCAACACCCCAGAGTTCGGCCCGAGTACTTCGCAGCCTTGTGCCAGTGCCCGAAATCGAATCAAACGATGCCTGGCAAAATGCCCATGATTTGTCCGATGATTGTGCTTGGCCGAGCATTACGATTTGTGATATAGCTGGTGAGCTCGATGATGGTGAGGATTTAGATTGGTATAAAATTACGGTGCGGCCTGCAACGACCTTGGCGATTAGTCTTACCGACACCTTTGGTGATTATCAAGTAGCTTTATTTTATGATTTAGCCAAGCCAATCACCCAAACTGGTCATGTTTCACTGGGCAACCTGAACGCGATTGGCAATCTGAATGCGATTGGCAATCTGAATGCGATTGGTAACCTGAACGCGATTGGTAACCTGAACGCGATTGGTAACCTGAACGCGATTGGCAATTTGAATGCGATTGGCAATTTGAATGCGATTGGCTCAAATGGCTATTCCGATGCCAGTATTAATAGTTTTCTATGGACACCTGGTTCCTATTATGTGCTGGTCTATCCGCTTGATGAGGATCAGTCAGGCGATTATAACTTGGCAATCGAAGCCGTGTTCGACCAGAATTTGACCAAACCATTGCCAATTCCCTTTATGATTAACCAAAGTGAGCCACCCGATTGCAAACGCTCACTCTATATCACCAATAGTGATTACTTTAATATTTATGAAACATTCGCGCCCTACAATACCAGTGTTTATACTGAACTTTTAGGGCTATCATCGAAGCCAGGCGATACAAGCGGATTGGTGCTTGATTTGGCCAATATCTCGTGGATTCAGCCAAGTAATGCATTTAGCAATCAATCAACGCAGTGGGATGCCAACCGCACCAATCCATTCTATGCCAATCGGATTGCTGAAGGTGTGCACCATCTGATTACTCAATATGCGCGACGCTGTGCAAGCTTACGCTATGTCACGATTGTTGGCGGCGATTACGTCGTACCATTCTATCGCGTGCCCGATGAAACTGTGATTGCCAATGAAGGCGATTATCTGGCGAGTTCAGGGATTAATGCTAATAGCTTTACTGCTAGCAGCATGAAATATAAAACAATCTTGACTGATAATATTTATGGTGCAATCAAGCCAATTCCTTATCGTGGTCGCCAATTATGGGTTCCAGAACTCAGCGTAGGCCGCTTAGTCGAAGGTGCTGATGCAATTCATTTATATCTCAAGAGCATGAACCAGCATACCGATTTTCCGAGTGGCAGCATGATTAATTTAAATCCTCAACCGCAACAAGCCAATTTGGTGACAGGCTATGATTTCTTGCTCGATCAAGCCAAGGTTGTCTCGGGAACGTTGACAAGCTTGGTCGGTGCGCGTCCGGTTGGCTTGATCAGCGATACATGGGATGCTGATGATCTTTTTGATATTTGGTGGCCCGATGTTGATAATGGTATGTCTAACTCACCCTATCCAGCCCAATCAATTAATGCCCACTTTACCCACTATCAGGCGATTCCGGCCAATTTTGAAACCTCAAGCGATGTTGTGACGGCCTCGTTGCTCTATCATCATCCTTTCAGTCCGGTTGCGCTTGAAGATGCCTATCAACGGAATCGTTTAGGTTATAGCGTTGGCTGCCACTCAGGCTATAGTGTCTATGATAACGATGTTGCTGGTGGCCTCACGAATCCAGTTGCGATCGACTTTCCTCAAGCGTATATGAAGCAACATGGAGCATGGATTGGCAATACTGGCTTTGGCTATGGTGATAGCGATTTAGTTGGCTATTCGGAAAAGCTCATGGCCCAATTTACGCTGGAGATTGGCCGTGAGTGGAAAAATCAATCAGGGTTTTATGGGGGCATGCCTGTTGGCTATGCCTTAGTTCGGGCCAAACGCAGCTACTTACGTGAAGGCACACCAGGCACATTCAGTGTCTACGATGAAAAAGTGCTGTTGCAATCAACCTTGTATGGTTTGCCAATGATTCGGGTTTGGGTACCCAATCAAATTCCCTTCCCACCAAATGATCGCCAAGATTTTGCCTGTTTGACCTGCCCACCATCAGTTGCCCATCGAGCAACCGTCACTGATCGCGCGATTGATCGTGATATTACCTTTAATATTAACTACACGACTGCCCAAGATAATGCGCGTGGAAAAATTCTTAGGGCGCAGGCAACCGTGGTCAACGATACTGAGGGCTTATTAACTGGTCAGATGTTTAATAGCTCACTGGTCAATGCGGCAGGCTTGCCATCATTACCCAACTTTAGCATTCCACTGTCGTTGACCGATGGTTTCGGCGAGCAGCGCATTCAGGGGATTCAGTTCCTTGGTGGAACTACCACCACTGCTGCGACCTTTAATCCAGTTATTACCCGTTTGATCACCGATGAAATTTATTTGAGCCACGAACCAACCTTCGATTTTACTGATCGTTGGTATCCCGACCAACCATTTAGCTATAGCGTGTTCGAGAGCGATAACCTTGATGATGATGGGCCGCTCAACCAAGATCGGCGTTTCTCGCAGCTCTTGCTAACTCCAACTCAGTTCAAGGGTAATACCGAGGGTGGCGAGTTACGCCAATTCAGTACAATTACCTTGCGACTGAAATATTTGAGTGATGGTGCTGATGACGATTTGCTTGACGATACTTTTGATCCAATCGTGCGTGATACTCAACGCACCAGCGATGGCAAAATTCGCGCAATCGTAATCGAACGCGATGGTGATGGCCCAGGCGATGAGCTTGATGCTGAGATGGTTATCAAAACCAATAGTGGTGCTTGGGAAACTGTTAGCATGAGCACCTTCCAAATTGGCACAACTGAACGCTGGCAAATTGAAGGTAGCCTGCCCGCCAATACCTATCTACCATTGCAACTGCTGATTCAAGTTGAGGATGCGGCTGGTAATGTCGGGGTTGAAACCTATGGCGGGCGTTTCGATATTGATTATGAGATGTATTTACCCAATGTAAATGTCAACCGCTAGCTAGTTTCCCCTCACCCCTAGCCCTCGTCTTATATAGAAACCCGCCAGCATTCCCTCACCCCCAACCCCTCTCCCACTGCGATGGGAGAGGGGCGTTAGGTTAGATGGAGTAGGCTATGTGAGGTGGGGTGAGGGATCTTCCCATGCATTTGATCAAAAAAGTGCTACACTTAACTCTGTGTGATTATTACCCCTACCTCTGCCTCAGCTACACCCAGTTTCCGCCAAGCCTACAGGAGTACGAAACCTATGGAAGAGCAACCGACTAAACCTGTTAAGGATGGGCTGATCGCCCAAAGTTATATTCCAACCGATCAAATTGCTACGGTGTTGTATTTGGCTGATCGCTTGGAAAAGCCGTTATTGGCCGAAGGTCCAGCCGGGGTTGGTAAAACTGAGCTTGCTAAGGCTTGGGCTGCGGCAACTGGCCGCGAGTTGATTCGTTTGCAGTGCTATGAAGGGCTTGATGAAACCAAAGCGCTCTATGAGTGGGAATATGCCAAGCAAATGTTGTATACCCAACTGCTGCGCGATAAGCTCAATAATTTGCTTTCAGATGCCGATTCGTTGCGCTCCGCCGCCGATCGCCTTGCCGCCGAAGAAGAAGTGTTCTTCTCGCAGCGCTTTTTATTGCAACGTCCCTTGCTCAAGGCGATTCTCAATCCCAAGCCTACGCTGCTCTTGATCGACGAAATTGATCGAGCTGATGCTGAGTTTGAGGCCTTTTTGCTCGAAGTGCTGTCGGATTTTCAAATTACTGTGCCCGAGCTTGGCACGCTCAAAGCGGCCCATCGGCCAATCGTAATTTTGACCAGCAATAATACTCGTGAACTTTCCGAAGCCCTCAAGCGGCGTTGTATGTACTTATTTATTGGCTATCCTTCGCTCGAAGAAGAATTACGAATCGTTGAAATGAAAGTGCCAGCCTTGGGAGCCAAATTGGCCCGCCAAGCGGTCGAGTTTGTGCAACGCTTGCGCAATCTTGATCTCAAAAAGTCGCCTTCAATCTCTGAAACCCTGGATTGGGCACGGGCTTTGGTGCTGCTCAACGCCAAACAACTTGATCAGGATGTGCTTGATCAAACCATGACTGTGCTCTTGAAGCATGAAAGCGACCTACAACGCACTCAACGCGCCATTCAAACAGGCCGCAACCGCAACGACGAAGGACGAAGGAAAGGATGAAGGATGAAACCTTATCTTTAGCATCACGACAATGCTCATTTGGTAGCTTTTTCAAAGCTATTTCATCCCTCATCCCTCATCCCTTCAAAAGGGGGTTTTTACGATGCATGAACGAATTGTGGCCTTTGTCAAGGCGCTGCGAGCAGCCGGAGTTCGTGTGTCGCTCGCCGAAAGCCTTGATAGTTTTAACGCCTTAGAGCAGCTTGGCATCAGCGATCGCCAGCTTTTTCACGATGCGCTGTTGGCGACCTTGGTCAAAGATGCGAGCCAGCAAGCCCAATTTGAGGAACTGTTTCCGCTCTTTTTTGGCCATGGCGATGCTCCGATGATCAGCGGAGCCAATGGCTTGAGCGGGTTAGATCCCGACGAATTACAGCAATTGCGCCAAGAAATTGCCCAATTACGCGAACGTATTCGCGAATTAATGCAACGCCTAATGGATGGCCAAAATCTCACGCCAGAGGAATTGGCGGCGTTGGCGCGTAGCTCGGGCATTAATCACATTCAATCGCTCAACCAACGCCGCTGGGTCGAACGGCGCATGGAACAACAAATGGGCCTGAATGAATTTAAACAAGCGCTGGAAGCTTTACTCAAACAATTAGAAGAAGGCGGGATGGATGCCGCCGCCTTGACTGAAATTATGCAGCAAATGCAGGGCAACGCCCAAGCTCTGCGCGACCAAATTAGCCAATTCGTTGGTTCGGGCTTGGCCGAGCGCATGAGCAACGACTACAATCCGCAAACTGGCGATGATCTGCAACATCGGCCATTTGGCTCGCTCTCCGATGCTGATCTGCAACGCATGCGCCAAGAAGTGCGCCGTTTAGCAGCGTTGTTGCGTTCGCGGGCGGCTTTGCGCCAAAAACGCGATAAAGCAGGTCAGGTCGATATCAAACGCACCATGCGCAACAATATGCGCTACGACGGTGTGCCAATGAAATTGGAATATCGTAAAAAGCAGCAAAAACCTAAGTTGGTAATCATCTGCGATATTTCAACTTCGATGCGGCCAGTAGCTGAATTTATGCTGCGCATGATTTATGAACTGCAAGATCAAGTTAGTAAAACCCATTCATTTGCTTTTATCGCCAATTTGCACGACATTACTGAGCAATTGAATGATAGCCGCGCCGATATTAGCGTCAATGATGTGCTCGAAAGTATCCCACCTGGCTACTACAACACCGACCTTGGCCACAGCCTCGATACCTTTTTGCATAGCCATCTTAGTACGGTCGATTGGCGTACTACGGTGATTATTGTGGGCGATGGTCGGAATAATTTCAACAATCCACGGCTGGAATCATTGCAAACAATTCGTCGCCATGCCAAGCGCTTAATCTGGTTTACTCCCGAAGATCGCTGGCAATGGGGCACTGGCGATAGCGATATGCAGCTCTATGCGCCGCTTTGCGACCGAGTACACCTCGTGACCAACCTCGCTGAACTAACTGCTGCAGTTGATCGCTTATTGGCTAACTAGCTATTTAGCGAGCCACCTATAGGCCGTAGGTGGCTCATGCATCCTCAAAAATAATCCCCTCTGTGGTTGCTTTAATCCACAATTAACCTGTGCTATAGTTCGTTGGGCAAGTGTGAGCTAGCTAACAGCCGCTTGTTTACGAATTGGGCATAATAGAACCACGATACATCAAACCCACGTCAACCCAGAAGGAGATAACCAATGACAACCATGACAGTGCGTTTTTGGGGTGTGCGTGGCAGCCACCCAGTATCCGGCCCAGAATATTTGAAGTACGGCGGCAACACGTTATGCGTCGAGGTCGAGGCCAATGGCCATACGATTATCCTCGATGCAGGAACTGGCATTATTAACCTTGGCAAAAGCCTCAATGCTCGCGCCAAAGCCAGTGGTAAGCCCATCGATGTGACAATTTTGTTCAGCCATATGCACCATGATCATACCCAGGGTTTTCCATTTTTCACCCCTGCCTATCGTGGTGACACCAATATGCACATCTTTGGGCCTGGTATTTTTGAACGTGATTTAGAAGAAACCCTTGCAAAAACCATGTTGCCGCCAGTTTTTCCTGTATCGATGGCCGAATTGCCTGCCCAAAAAATCGTTTCGAGCATCCGCGAAACTGATGTATTATTGCTTTCAGAGGCGGTGG
The DNA here is from genome assembly GCF_039545135.1 of Herpetosiphon gulosus. Lineage (NCBI taxonomy): Bacteria > Bacillati > Chloroflexota > Chloroflexia > Herpetosiphonales > Herpetosiphonaceae > Herpetosiphon > Herpetosiphon gulosus. The sequence continues at coordinate 133,520 of NZ_BAABRU010000013.1, forward strand.
GCGGCGCGATGCTGCGCAATCGTTTTCACGATAATCTGAGCGATATCGATGAAAATATGATTGTGATCAAAGCCTTGCGCTCATATGCACACCCCGATGGCGTGTTAGTTTACCGCATTGAATGGCAAGGAATGAGCGTTGTCTACGCCACTGACACAGAAGGCTATATTAATGGTGATCAACGGCTAGCTCAATTTGCTCAAGGTGCTGATGTGCTGATCCACGATGCTCAATATACCGAGGAGCATTATCTGGGCAAAGCACCAGGCTTTGGTTCAACCCAAGGCTGGGGTCACTCAACCGCCACGATGGCTTGTGATGTGGCCAAATCGGCCAAAGTCGGCACATTAGTCTTGTTCCATCACGAGCCAACCTATGGTGACGATGTGATCGAGACAATTGAAAACCATGCCAAATCGATGTTTGCTGGAGCAGTCGCTGCCCGCGAAGGCTTAGAATTGGTGCTGAACCAACCGCAACCCGAAGGAGCCAGCGTTGCGGATGCCAGCACTGCCGTAACTGAGCCATTAAGCAGTGACGTTGCGAGTTGATCAACGGTAGCAGGTGGAGGAACACGCCCATGAATCCAACCATCACAACGATTACTCCGAGTTTTGGCTGGCGCATGCTAGGAGATAGCCCAATGTTGAGCGATACAGAACTGGCGTTACTCCGCGATGTTGAGCTATTTGACGGCCTTGCTCCTGAGCAGGCCGCTCAAATTAGTCGGCGCTTGGTGCGGCGTACCTTCCCTGCTGGAACCAATTTGATGTCGGTCGAGCAACCAGGCGAGGTTGTGTATATTATTCTGAATGGCACGGTCAAAATTCATGTTGAGCAAGCCGATGGCACCGATGTGATTATCGCGATGCTTGGGGCTGGCGATACGGTCGGCGAAATGAGCTTAATCGATAGTGCTGGCCGCTCGGCTACCGTGGTCACGCAAGAAGAATCAACCTTGCTCTGGATGAATCGCACAGCTTTTTTGGAAGCTTTGCAAAATGCTCCAGTCATAACCTTAAACCTTGTGCGCATGCTTTCGAGCCGTTTACGGCTGGCCAATGAGCAAATTCAGGCCTTGGCGACGCTCGATGTGCATGGGCGCGTGGCTCGCCAACTCTTGGCCTTTGCCCAAAAATACGGTCATGCCGATGAAACGGGCACGGTGCAAATTCCAATTCGGCTCACTCAGAGCGATTTGGCGGGCTTGGTCGGGGCATCGCGCGAACGAGTCAACCAAGTGATCGGCTATTTCAAACAACGCCGCTATCTCAGCGTCGATCAACATTATCACATCAGCTTGCACAATCTTGAGGCCTTGGCCAAACGGATTAAGTGAGTTGTAATTAAATTTATTTGACAAGATTTATTTATAAATATAGAATGCTTCTCAATGTTGAGAGGCATTCTATATTTACATCTATACTCCCCCTCCCTATCAATCAAAATTCTTCTATTTTTTAATTGAGAGGCTTCTATAAGATCTAAGAAGTTCACACGTCGTGCATTTTTTAATGCTTCTATCGCTGGTTATCTAGGCATAGCTTACTTATCATCAGTAAAAGATGTATCTGCTTCAGCATCAGATACAGTTGATGTTTCAAAAGTTGATCACATTTCCCCATCAGGGATAAAGCAGTATCGAGTTGAAGGAAGGTCTTATAATGATTTTGAAAATATTATCTTAGCTTCAAGACATAATTACTATACTATGCTCGTGAAACATATTTTGATTGATGACTATAATTATAAATCAGATATTTATAATTCGATAAAGAAATCCATTAATAATAGAATAGAATTTATGTCAGTTGATGGATGATCATACATAGATTATGAACTAACGATTGATATTATTGGAATATGGGCAGGGGATAAATCTGCCAGTGCAATTTTTAGCGAATCTGTTAAGTTGAAATTATCGGGAGATCCTGATTCAAGATCACCAAGATACTCAAAAGAAATAAATTATCATATGATGTCTTTTTCCTTTGAAGATAGCTCATGGAAAATATCATATGACGATGATCGTTTCGGTATAGAGCATAATATTACTAGAAAAAATAGTGATATTGAGATTAATCCGGCTAGTAGCGATATTAAAAAACGAATCGATCAAAATACTTTACAAAAATCTATTTACTTATTGGATACCGAAAGAAAAAATTCTACGAATCTGGTCTATAGTAGAGAATTAGCAACCCAGTATGCAATCGCTCATGGAGCACAAGAAGGTGAAAATGGTTATCATGAATTTTCTTATAATTGTACTAATTTTATTTCACAATGCCTATGGACGGGCGGATGGGTTGAAGTAGCTGGATATTATAAATCTAACAGCGGTTGGTGGTACAGTGGTGGATGGCCATTTTATGCTGCATATCCTTGGCATAATGCACAATATTGGTATGAATTCACAAATAATACTCGTAGAGGTGAACGAATTTATAATATTTGGGATCTATGGTTTGGTGATATTCTACAATATAATTGGACTAAAGGTTATACCATGGATCACTCTGCAATAGTGTCTTATCGAAGTTATACAGGTGTTATATATATGACCCAACATACACCTAATTATGAAGGGAAACCATTAAGCGATGTAGTAGCAGGTGATGTAGATGGTGATTGGAATTATTTTCCGTGGAGAATGTATGTAAATTATGAGATGTAATAAATAAAAACTATGAAAAGGATACTATTTACGAATAGTATCCTTTTCATACAAGGATTTATATTATGAAAAAGTTTATCATTTTTATAAGTTTACTAGTAATTAGTGGTTTAGGCATTGGGATTATTTTTAAATTTAATCAATATCCGCTGCATGCCCATCCTCAAGCAGCAGTTGAAGCCTATTTGCAATTTATGCAGCAACCCGATTCCCTAAGTGAGCACGAGGTGTTTGTTGATCAGATTGAGCAGCAACGTAGCCAATTGCAGCAAGCTACGGCGATCTACGCCAATCAAACTATTGATTTTCAGGCCGTGGCCTTCCATGATACCGCTAACCAATTTTACAAAACAGCAGTAATTACCAGCACATTAACTGATCAATCCGGCCAACAACGCCAGCTTGTGGATAAAGTTGTGGTTCAGCAGGTGCGGGTCAATCATCAATATTTGCCAAGCACAAAAGCCGAAGTAAGCTGGAAAATACACTTAATTAATGGAGATTTGCCCCAGATTGTGCCCTAAAATGATCATGCATGATCTGGATATGAGGAATGATCATGCTCTACTACCCCAAAATGCCCGATAGTCGCAACGCACCCTTGACCCGTTGCTGGGCTTTTGAAAAATACGATGGCACAAATTTGCATTGGGATTGGGATCGTGAGGCTGGTTGGCATCGCTTTGGCACACGCCGCGAGGCCTTTGAATTGACCAGCCATGGCATTGAACAATTTAGCCAAGCCCATGACCATCTTCAGGCAGCGCCAAGCGTATTTCAAGCGACATTAGCCCAGCCATTAGCCGAAATCTTGCTGAGCCATGCCAAGTATCAAACCTCCAATGAAATTCGCGTGTTTACTGAGTTTTTTGGCCCCAACTCATTTGCAGGCTTGCACAAAACCAGCGATCCCAAAGAATTGCGCTTGTTTGACGTTTGGCTTGAAGGCTATGGTTTTATTGGGCCACAGCAATTTGTTGCTGATTTTGTCAGCCTCAATAGTGCGCGGGTGATTTACGAAGGCAAATTAACTGGCCAATTTTTTGAAGATGTGCGCAATGGCAAATTTGGAGTGCACGAGGGCGTGGTCTGCAAAGGTGGTACTGGCGGCAACGATCTATGGATGGTTAAAATCAAAACCCGCCACTATCAAGCGCAACTCAAACAAGCCTTTGCCGAGCGCTGGGAAGATTACTGGGAGTAACCAGCTATGCTACAATCCAAGCTAGCAACTCGCTTTACAAAGGATTGAGGCAATGGCAACAAATCAAGAACTTGCGACCACACCCAACAACTCGGCCCGCGTGATTGGCCTGATTGTTGGTGATGTGGCGATTTTTGCGTTGTTTGTAATTATTGGGCGGCGCTCGCATGCCGAAGGCGTAAATGCCATGGATGTGGTGAATGTGGCTGCGCCGTTTGTGATTGGCTGGGGCATTGCCGCCCCATTGCTAAAACTGTACACTCCAGCAATTAGCGACCATACCAAAACTGCCTTGCAACGCACGGCCTTGGCTTGGTGTGTGGCAGCGCCAATTGGTTTAGCCCTGCGCTCAGTGCTTTGGAAACATGATTTCAAGCCGGGCTTTGCGATCACCACCTTTATTTTCAACATGATTTTGCTGTTGGCATGGCGTGGCTGGTCGGCCTATCGCGCTGGCAAACAGGGCCGCTAAACCAAATGCAGCGCATATACCCTTGGTTATGCGCTGCATCTATTCCTAATTTTAACCGCCGCCTGACTTAGCTCAAGCTGTGTCAGAAGCTCGGCAGATTGTAATGGTTTATGAGTAACAACTATTCTCCCATACCCTCACCCCCAGTCCCTCGCCCACTGCGGTTCCCCCTCGCCTCGCGGACGGGAGAGGGGGCTAGGGGGTGAGGGCAGGTCATGGAGTGCCAACCCAATGAACCATTACTCTAGGCTCTATGATTCATCTAAATCCAACGCCACGACCGTAGCGGTTTGGTTGGGCAATTTAGCCGAGGGCCAGTTCAAAAATAAATCGTCGGCATAATCCTTAGCAATCCACGGCAGTTCGAGTTTAACCTCAGAGTTATCAGCGATCAGTCGAGCACGTTTGACCTTGCCATTCAAGCCGCGAAAATTAATCGGGCCAATGCCCCGCTCGTAAATGTGGGCATAGATGGTCGAGCCACGTTGGGTATAGCGCCCCCACTCAGGTTTTTCTAGTTGGCTGCGACCACAGCCATAGATGCTTTCGCCATGCTCAGCCATCCATACTCCAACTTCTTGTAAAATCTGCTGGCATTCAGCCGGAATGCGGCCCTTGGCATCTGGCCCAACATTCAGCAGCAAATTACCATTTTTGCTCACACACTCAATCAAGCCATGAATCACTTGGCGCGGCGATTTGAAATCGCGGTCGCTGGCCGAATAGCCCCAATGCTGATTGAGCGTGATACAGGCTTCCCAAGGCACTGACCGCCCAAGCTGGTCAACCAAGCCTGCTGGCGGAATCAACTGCTCAGGGCAGGCAAAATCGCCAGCATAGATTTCGGGATTTGGCGTGCCAAAGCTCTTGTTGCCCTCGCCGCTAGCCGCTAAACGATTATCAATGATTAAATCTGGTTGCAACGAACGGGCTTTGTTGATCAACTCGCTGGCTCGCCAAGCCTCGCCGTTTAGCTCGCCATACGAAAAATCAAACCACATAATATCAATTTTGCCATAGTTGGTCAGCAATTCTGCGATTTGACCATGCATGTAGTCGAGGTAGCGCTGAAAATCACGCGGCTGATCGCGATAGGCCTCGTTGCCGCGCATCGGGTGATACTCATCGTCGAAAGCGGGATAATCGGGGTGATGCCAATCGAGTAGCGAATAATATAAGCCAACTTGCAAGCCCTCAGCCCGAAAGGCCTCAACATACTCGCGCACCAAATCGCGCTGAGCTGGAGTATTCGTCGATTTATAGTCGGTTAGTTGGCTATCGAACAGGCAAAAGCCATCGTGATGTTTGGCGGTTAGCACGGCATAGCGCATGCCAGCTGCCTTGGCCAGCTTGGCCCATTCGCGGGGCTGATACTCAGTTGGGTTAAATTGCTCAAAGTAGGGTTGATAGGCTTCGTTGCTGATTTTCTCTAGGCTGCGTACCCACTCGCCACGCGCTGGAATGGCATATAAGCCCCAGTGGATAAACATACCAAAACGCGCCGCTAAAAACCATTCAGTGCGCTGATTTCGCGCCGTAATAAGCGGATGTTCATTGGTCATCACGATTAATTCCTTTGCTAAGTTTATTCGTGTGATAACGTTATCATAGCGCTTTTTGGCCCTGCGCCTAGCCTAAAACATGCAGAAATAGTTGATAAAGTCAGAAATCAAAAGTCAAAAGTCAAAGGAGTCAGAGATCAGTGATCAGGGGGCAGACTATAACGCAGCGGTGCAGAGCAATGGAGGGGCCAGGAATCGGGGATCAGGGGGCAGGAAATGCGGTAGCGAAACAGAAAATAGCTAGGGGGTAGCAGAATAATCACATCCATCTGTGTCAATCTGTGGCTAAAAGCTTAACTTCGCGGCCTTCGCGCTCTTCGCGGTTTTGATCCTGTATTTATCCCCTAGACAAAATAAGTTCTTTTCTATAAAATGCGAATGAACGTTCATTCGCATTTTCCTAGCTAGGAGTTAAGTTGGTTATGGCTACAAAAGCTGAAGCTCGTCAGCGCGAAATCTTAGATGCAGCAGCGATCTGTTTTGCGCGACGCGGCTTTCATCAGACCACCATGGATGATATTTGTCGCGAAGTTAAGCTTAGCCCAGGCTCGGTTTATCGCTATTATCGTAGCAAGGATGCAATTATCGCGGCCTTTGTCGAAGATGATAGTCGCGATCTGAGCGACTTGTTGCGTCAAGTTGGTCAACAGTCAGATCTGTGGCAAGGACTCGATTGGTTGGTTGATCAGTTGTTGGCAGCGATTAGTTCGCCGCTGTATGCAGAACTCAGTGCCGAAATTGGCTCGGAAACCATGCATAATCCAAGGATTGCCAGCTTGGTTCGACAGAGCGATCAGGCCAATCATCAAGCATTGATTAAATTATTCAGTCTGGCGCAACAACGTGGGCAATTAGCAACCAATTTAGATTTGCCGCAGATCGCCGATTTAATCATCGTGCTGATCGATGGCCTAACTTGGCGCAAGGGTTTGTATCCGGAACATGATTTAACCCTATATGCCACTGACCTCAAACATACGATTAAATATCTGTTGTCTGGCACTCGATTTTAATTGTGGGAGTTAGTGGCGCTTGGAGAGGTATTATGGCAGTTACAACTACCTACAAGACCACAAATGTGGTCAAAAATACCCAACGGATTGTTGGTTATGACGTAGCACGAGCCTTGGCAATTTTGGCGATGGTAATTGTGCACTTCGCATTAACCTTCGTCAATATCGAACAACCAGAAACCAATGGCTTGCTTGGCTTGATTGTGCAGTTTTGCGAGGGTCGCGCAGCGGCCTTGTTTGTCGTTTTGGCAGGAGTTGGCTTGAGTTTGATCGCCCGCACCAAAGCCAATTCCTGCCCTGAGGCACTTCAAGCCAAACGCTGGACATTGACCAAACGTGGCTTATTTCTGCTTGGCTTGGGTTTGCTCAACCTCACAATCTGGCCTGGTGATATTTTGCGGGTTTATGGGGTTTCGTTTTTGCTGATTGCTTGGCTGTTTCAAAGCTCAAATCGGCAGATCTTGGGCTTGGCCTTGGGCTTCATGCTGGCCTTTGTCGGCTTGATACTGCGCTTCAATTTCAACCAAAACTGGGATTGGACAACCCTCGAATATAGTAATTTATGGACGATCAAGGGCGGATTGCGCAATCTGTTTTTTGATGGCTTCCGCAGCGTGTTCCCTTGGACAAGCCTGATTTTCTTTGGTATATGGCTTGGCCGCCAAAACGTGCAAGCTGCGCAAGTGCGTTGGTGCTTATTTTGGGTTGGGCTAGGTGTGGCACTGGGAGCACAAATTGGATCGATTGGGTTAACCTACACTTTTACCAACGTTTGGCCAATGTTGGGGCAAGCAGATGCCGAATTATTGTTCAGCACTGGTTCAATTCCACCAATGCCATTGTTTTTGCTCTCGGCAGGTGGCGTGGCCTTGGTAATCATTATGAGTTGTGTGCATCTAAGTGAATTATTTGGTGCGAGCCGAATCATTGGCAGCTTGGCGGCAACTGGCCAATTGGCGCTGACCTGGTATATCGGCCATGTAGTAATTGGCTTGGGTGTCCTGACCAGCCTTGGGTTGTATCAAAATCAAAGTCTGGCGACTGCGCTGTGGTTGGCATTGGGTTTCTTCGGCTTGGCAGTTGGCTGTTCGGTTTGGTGGAAAAAACGCTTCAACCATGGCCCATTGGAAACAGTGTTGCGCTGGGCCACCAGCTAAAATCAACAACGCCCCCAATCGTACAATCGATCGGGGGCGTTGAATCAAATTGGATTAGACTTGGCTATCGGGTTTGATCACAGGTTTATTAGTAACTGGGTTATCCAACGGCGTATCGACACCTTCGAGGCGTTTGGCGCGGCGCAGCGAAGCGATCACCGCAATTGCCAACACACCAATAATTACCGCCAACGAAACAGGGGTTGGAACGTGATAGCCGAGCGCGATGATCAACATCTTGCTACCAACGAAGGTCAAAATCACGGCCAAACCATATTTGAGATAGTAGAATTTATCGACCACCCCAGCCAAAACGAAGTACAGCGAACGCAAACCAAGAATCGCGAATACATTCGAGGTATAGACCAAGAAGGTATCAGTCGTCACGGCAAAGATTGCTGGGATCGAGTCAACCGCAAAAATCAAGTCGCTGGCCTCGACCAAGACCAAGACCAAAAACAATGGCGTAGCCATCAGTTTACCAGCATGGCGGGTGAAGAAATGCTCGCCATGGTATTCTGAGGTAACAGGCAATACTTTACGTACCAATTTGACGACTGGATTGTTATCGGGATCAAGGTGGGTTTCACCTTGGCGAAACATCTTAAGCCCAGTGTAAATCAAGAACGCCCCAAAGACATAGATAATCCATTCAAAGCGTTCGATCAAGGCGGCCCCGACAAAAATCAGGATGGCCCGCATTACCAGCGCCCCAAACACGCCCCAGAACAACACGCGGTGTTGGTATTTGGCAGGTACTTGGAAATACGAGAAGATCAGCACAAAAACGAAGATATTGTCAACGCTCAGCGATTTTTCAATCAGATAGCCGGTCAAGAATTTGAGCGCAACATCGCCGCCTTGCCAGAAATACAAACCAACGTTGAAGGTTAACGCCAGCGAAATCCAGACGACGCTCCAAATTGCTGCTTCTTTAACTGAAACTTCGTGTGAGTTGCGATGGAACACGCCCAAGTCGAGCGCCAGCATCGCAAATACAAAGATTGTAAACCCAACCCACGGCCAAATGCCAATATCCATCGAATGCGCCTCCGCTGCTTGTTTTGGCCAGTGGTGCGAGGCATAAAAAACGCCGCGCAAGACCACACGGCACGAATAAGAAAGAAACGTGTCGTGATGGTCTTGCCGACGTGAACATTCATTGATCACGTGCAAATAGCCGGGAGCAATTAACTCCGTACTGACGACTATTTGCCCCGAAAGGCGGGTGGCTACTCCCCATGCAGTTCGTATTTTGCTACCCATCAACTCTACATTGAGTTGGGTTTGATGTCAAATAGTTTTTTGCAAGTAGCGTGCCATGCAAAGAACAGAGAACAAAGAGCATAGAACATAGGGATTGGGAAATGGTTGTTGGTTGTCGGGGATCGGTTTTTAACTACGAGAGGCACAAAGTGCTTATTTCCTGGTGGTTAATAAGGGATCAGGGGCTAGGGTTAGAGCCAACAACGCTATAATTCACCATTTTGAACCCTGACTGCTGACCCCTAATCCCGCGCCCTTTGTGCCCTTCGTGTTCTTCGTGGTTAGAAACTGACCCCTAATCCCTCGCCCCTGATCCCTCGCGTCTATTCTGTGGAAACCAACTGCCCATTAATAATTTGCTGTACGCGTAGCTCGGCGTTTTGTAACAATTGATTGCATTGGGCCGCCAGAACCATGCCGTGTTCGTAGTGACTCAAGGCTTGTTCCAACGGCAAATCACCAGCTTCGAGCGCATTAACCGTTTGTTCCAACTCATGAAAGACCGCTTCATACGATTGGTCATTTGACATAAGAATCTCCTTATTCGCCGCGAATTAAGCCCAATTCAGCACTAAAACCAGGCCCGAACACTGCCAACAAGCCTAATTCATCTTTGACTAGTGGTTGGGTGGCTAATGCTTGCTGCATCACAAAGAAAATAGTGGCCGATGACATGTTGCCATATTCGCGCAAGACTGCCCGCGAAACTGCTAAATCGGCATCAGCTAGCTGCAACGATTCTTGGTAGGCCTGCACGACCTTGGCTCCACCAGGATGCAATAAATAGCGTCCAAGATCGGCTTGACTCAGGCCATGTTGGGCCAGAAATTGCTCCAACAAAGGCCGAAATTCCTCACGCACGATCGTGGGAATCCGCGAGGAGAAGACGACTTCAAAGCCTGAATTAACTACATTCCAGCCCATAATTTCGGCGCTATCAGGGTAGAGATGGCTCAGTGTGCCAACAATCTGGCCCAAGCCTGGTTGGCGTGGGGCTACTTGATCGCCTTCGAGCAATACGGCAGTCACGCCATCGCCAAACAGCGACGTGGCAATCAAGTTGCGCTTAGAAAAATCATCGGCGAGATAGGTCAGCGAGCAAAATTCAACATTTATTAATAAGACCCGTTGGTTTGGCTCAGCGCGGAGATAATCGAAGGCCGTGTTAAGACCGCCCAAACCGCCAGCACAGCCCAAGCCCCAAATTGGCGTGCGGCGCATTTGGCGGGGCATGCCAAGCCGATGCATCAAAAGCGCATCAAGACTGGGCGCGGCCAAACCAGTTGTGGTCACAACAACCAAATGATCAATATCGTTAGGTGTGAGATCGAGCGGTTGTAAACAGGCTTCAATCGCTTGGCAACTCAAGTTTAGCGCTTCTTCAATAAAAACGTTATTGCATTCAGCAAAACTACGTGGTTCATGCCACCATTCCAAAGGTCGTACCAAGTAGCGCGTATCGATTTGGGCATGCCGAAAAATCGTCAGATAGCGCTGAATTTCGGGAAACGCCGGAGCAAAGCGTTGGGCAACCAACTCTTGCACCGCTCGTTGCGGCACGCAATACTGGGGCACACCTAGCCCAATTGCTTGGATTCGTGGCATCATCGTTCCTATCTACTAGAGGCTGCTTACCCGCTGAAGCAGTTGGCCGTTTAACTATAGCATGAGCTGAATCAGAACATAAAACATAGAGCATAGAACATTGGGGCTGAGGATTGGGTGTTGGGGATCGGGGATCAGTGGCGAGGATTCAGGGGTCAGGCTTTTAAGACAGATGCTTGTTTGGCTATCGGCTATCGGAACATTTTTCGTGTAATGCGTGCAATTTGTGGCTAAAAATAGGGGCTGGGGATCGGAATCTAACGCAGCGGCACAGAGCAAGCCAAGGGGGCAGATGTCAGGGGCCAGAGGGCAGGGCTTTGGAATAAGCAGCCTTCGTGATCTTCGCGTCCTTCGTGGTTTCGGCCCTTCGCATTCTTCACGGTTGTAACCCTTCGTGTTCCTTCATGTCCTTCGTGGATCAATTCGTTTTCTTCGTAGTTTCAATTTTTTGTGCTACTCTATGCACAGCAAGTATGGGCTGGTTGGGATCGAGGATAACCATGACAATACGTGAGCATGTTGGATTAAGTGTTGCCCAGTTGGCACAATGGGCCAGCCGCCAATTTGGCTTTGGTGGTGGCACCAATTTACCTGGCCGAATCGCTCGCTGGGTTGCTCCCAATGTTTTGCGCCATCAGACGAAGCGCTTAACTGGTGGTGTGGTTTTGGTTTCAGGGACCAACGGCAAAACCACGACCAGCCGAATGATCGCGGCAATTTGTAGCCAACAGGGCCAACCAGCCTTACACAATCGGGCTGGGGCAAATCTGATCACTGGGCTAACTGCGGCGACGCTTGATCTGGGGATTTGGGGCCAGCCTGATTATCAACGAGCCTTATTTGAGGTTGATGAAGCGCATCTGCCTGCGGCGATTGCTGAAACCCAACCCCGAGTCGTGTTGCTACTTAACCTCTTTCGCGATCAGCTTGATCGCTATGGTGAGGTTGATACCTTGGCCGCTAAATGGCAAAAAGTGCTGGCTACGTTGCCAAGCAGTAGCACGGTGGTCTTGAATGCTGACGATCCAGCCGTCGCCGATTTGGCAACTGGGTTGCAAGCCAAGGTACTCTTTTATGGCCTTGAAGATGTTCGTCATGGCAATGATGCTTTGCGCCATGCCGCCGATTCGATTTTCTGTCGGCGTTGTGGCCAGCCCTACCAATATGAACCAGCCTATTATGGGCATATTGGGCGTTATCATTGCCCAGCTTGTGGCCATCGGCGGCCTGAACCTCAGATTAGCCTACGCCAATTGGAATTGGATGGTACACGCGGAAGCATCCTACGGGTCGTCTTGGAACAGAGCCAAGGCCAGCAAGCGCTCGAATTAAATTTGCCCTTGCCGGGTCTTTATAATGCCCTCAATGCCTTGGCGGCAATTGCGGCAACCAGTGCCTTGGATATTCCTTTGTTGACGATCCGCAATGCCTTGGAGCAATTTAGTGCCGCCTTTGGTCGAATTGAACGCTTCGAATATCAACAAAAACAGGTTTTGATGGCGCTGATTAAAAATCCAATTGGGGCAAGCGAAACGGTGCGGATGATTACTAATGGTAGTCAAACACCGCTGAATTTGCTGATTGCGATTAACGATAAAATTGCCGATGGAACTGATGTTTCATGGCTTTGGGATGCTGATTTTGAAGCGTTGGTTGGGCATACTCAACGCATCGTCGTTAGTGGTACGCGGGCCGCCGATATGGCTAATCGTTTGAAATATGCCGGGATTGAGCCACAACAATTGCAGGTTGAGCCAGATTTGGCCCAAGCCTTTGATTTGGCGATTGCCAACGATGTTGAACTAACGCTGTTACCAACCTATACGGCCATGCTCGAAATGCGTGAAGTTTTGGTTGATCGCGGTGTACTCAAGCCATTTTGGGAAAGTTAATCAGCAACGTGGGAGCTGTTTATGCAAGAACAAGCGAATTGTGTGATTATTCGACCGACTGAACAAAGTGCCTTTGCTGGCAAGCAAGGGCTAGATTATTTTGCGGGGATTGCTGCTGAAACTGCTGGTTCTCAAGCGATTTGTATGCATATGCTGCGCATGCCTGCGGGGGCACGGGCCAAAGCGCATCATCACGAAAGCCACGAAACCGCCATCTATATGTTAAGTGGCACTGTCGAAATGTATTATGGCCATCAATTGGAGCAGCACGCGGTGGTGCATGCAGGTGAGTATGTCTATATTCCGGCTGGCATGCCCCACTTTCCCTTTAATCCCTACGAAGCCGAGGCCGTGGCGATTATTGCCCGCACCGATCCCCACGAACAAGAGAGTGTGGTGCTTCGCCCAGATTTAGAACAATTCAGGGCTTAATGGGCGTTTGGCCTAAGAATTAATTGCACAGACCAACAATACTCTGATACGCATCGGTTAACTACGCCTTTGAGTTGAAATAAAATTCAATCCCCGACTTTTTTAAGGTTGCATTCTATGTTCTATGCTTTATGTTCTATGGTATAATGACAAAACCGCATCGCCAAGATGGGGTCATAGCCATTTGCGCCTACTGTAATGACTCTTGATTAGAACCACGCCCTAGCAATTTGGGGCATGGTGGAGAACACAGACCGATATGCCAATTGATGTTAAATCAATTCGACTCGGTGAAACTGGCTTGGAACGTCTGATCCAATGGTTGCGGACATCCAACCAGCCTCAAACGTTAGAAGCGATCACCGCGAAATATGTCGAAATTTTGCGCTCGCTGGTGGTTGAGGAGGAAGGGCGATGAGTAACCCAACCAATGCACCAGCTCAACCAACATGGAGTGGCAGCAGCGAGCAGCAAACGCTGGCCGAGCGTGCCTTCAATGTGATGATGCTGCAAAGTGCCTTTTTTCCCGAAAATGTTCCGGTTCGCCAAACTGTAGCCAATCTGGCCGCATTTATTGCTAGCCAAGATGGGGTTGATGCAAGCGCACTAGAATCAACCATCAGCGCCGCGCTTGAAGCCAATAGTCAAATTTTTCGGCGGATTGACGATGGCGAACGTGTGGTTTATGCCACTACCCGTCTCGGCTACTATACCGAACCGCAAATTGATACACGCCATACCTTTGCCAAACGGCTACACGAGCCAGAAAATCCCTTGCCAATCGATGATTTGAGTGTGGTGATTACCCGTACTCGCCCAGCTCTAACCACGATTGAGCCAGTTTTTATCTCGGATTACTGGCAACAACGCTCACCAACGACTGGCGAAGAAGGCGAAATTATCAACGTTGCGCCTATTTCCAGCAGCAGCGATGCTGAGCTTGATGAAGCCTTCGAGGATGACGTTGAACCAGTTGCCGTAGCACCGGTTGCGGTTGCTCCTGCAGCAGTGGTTGAAGCCCCAACTCCAGTTGTGGCAGCTAATTCAACCACCTTGGTCTTGCCTGGTGGTGCTGCACTCGATTTTGCTCAATCGGTCGAAAATATTTTGGCCGTCCATGGCAGCACAATCCAAGCAGCGTTATCCACAGCAATCGATAACGACCCACTGCGCCGGATTGTAGCCTTTGGCGATGAATATTTTGCTGAAGAAAATATCCCAACGCTCAGCAAAGGCGATCTGCGCCGCATTCGCGAGTATATCGTGGAGCAAGGCGAGCCAATGCCCGATACCTCAATTCTGAGCGATGTCTATTATCGAAATCCCCGCGATAACGATTATGTAACCTTCCGCTTTGCTTTGAACTATCGGCTGAATCGCGAAAAAGATTTTGAGTTTGTTGGGGTGCAAGGTGCACGCTTGTGGAGCGCCAAGGGCTTACCAGCTGTTGGTACCAAACGCTTGAAAACCAGCGAGCTTGGTCAGTTTTATAGCTTCCTCGAAGAAACTCCCCAGTTCGATGATAGCTTGAAGCAAACCAGCCCCGATGATATCAAGCAAAATCGCCAATTGAGCCGCTTCCTGAGCTTCTTTGAATGGGAATATGGCGTGTTGCCCTACGATGCAGCAATGAAGGCGCTCTTGCCCCAACCATTGTTGCCCGAACAACGCACCGCCATTTTGCGGATCGAATCACCACAGCACTATAGTTTCTATTTGGCTGAATTGCGCTACCCAACCGCCAACCGCGGTGGTTGGTTGCATGGCCTCGAAGATTTCTTCAAGGAACATTTGGTGCCAGGTGCGTTGATTACGCTCTCGGCGACCGATGACCCAAGTGTTTGGACGCTTCAATACGAAGAAACCAGCGGCGCTGATGTGAAGTTGTTGCAACAAGACGATAAAAAAGGCCGCTATGCCTTTGTTAAACACACCTTCTACTGCGATGCTGACAACGATTTGATTGCTAGCCAAGATCGCTTGCCACGGCTCAAGAACATGAAGGTGCTGACTCCAGGCGAACGCCGCCGCTTAGCCACAACCGCTGGCTATGTCTTGGAGCAAGTTGGCCAACCTCGCCCAGGCGATCGAGCTGGCTTCGAGCTAAGCATCGACGATCTGTTCTTGGGAGTCAATGTCCAACGCCCTGCAACACGCAGCTATTTGCTTGGCGAATTGGCCGAGGAGCAAGATTTCCTCGTCGAGGAAGCGGCAGTTATCTACTTCCCGCCACCCGAAGATGAAACCAGCGTCGAGAATAAAAACTTCGACCAAGACGACGAATAAAGCAAAAACGGCTGAGGCAACCACCTCAGCCGTTTTTTGATCGCTCACGATTAATCGTCTTCTTCAACGCTCCAAGCATGTACGCCTTGTTTGGTAAACGAGAAGGGTCTCACAGTCACGCCTGCTTCAATCAAGGCTGCTTCGAGTTGCAGGCGTTTGCTGAATGGCACGCAGAAACACATAAAGCCACCGCCACCAGCACCCGACAACTTGCCACCCCAGGCCCCTTGGCGCAAGGCTAAATCATAAATTTCGTTGACGATTGGTGGCGCAATATGCGGCGAGAAGGCTTTTTTAATTTCCCAAGCATGGTGCAAGAGCTTGCCAAATTCTTTGATCTGGCCACGCCGCAAGAGCTTGGCCCCTTCATCAACCATGGCTTTGGTTTCATCATGCAAACGCAACGTTTCACCCTCAGTTACCCGCCGCACTTGGTCTTGCACCAAATTATGAGTCAGCAGTTTGCGATCACGCACATAACCAATAATTAAGCACGACTCTAGTTCCAACAAGGCATCTTCGCTAGTCGCAACCCGTTCGATGATCACCTGCGAGCCGCCGAAGTGCTGCACAGCCATGCCGCCAAATACTGCGGTATATTGGTCTTGGCGACCGCCTGGAATGCCCAAATCGACTCGTTCGATGCGATAGGCCAGCTCGGCCATTTCGTAGGCATCAAGTTTGAGATGATAAGCCGTATCGAGCAATTTGAGCATACTGACCACCAAGGCCGAGGAAGAGCCTAAGCCTGAACCTGGTGGCACATCGCTGAACATGGTAATTTCCACGCCGTTGATCTCAGGGTGAGCATCGATTACTGCTTGGGGCAATGAGAGCTTGCCATCCCACTCACGTCCAGTTACCGCCCGACTAACGGCACTCAGATCAAGCGAGCGAATCGTAATTCCAGGCTGATCGATCGGCTTGAGCATACAGCGCACATATTTATCAATCGTACAATTGAGCACCTTGCCGCCATGTTCTTCGGCATAGGGGCTAACATCAGTACCCCCGCCGAAAAAACCAATCCGCATTGGTGCTTTGGCTTTAAACAATTTCACACGCTACTCCTTGAGCCATGCCAGAACCGAGCGGCATAGCGATGAGGGTTGGTTATTGGCACAACAAAACGCCATCGCAAGCAATGGCGCTTCATGGTAGCAGATTTTGGCAATCTGCAAATTTATTTGGCAATTAGCGTAAGCGTTTAGCCTCGTTTAAGCCGTGTGAATAGAGATATTGCAGCCATGTGCGGGCATTCCACGCACCAAAATCGTTGTGTTCAACCACGTCGCTAGCTGGTTGTTCAAGTGCAAAGCGTTTGGCTAAGGCAATCGTTTCTTGGCGGGTTGCCTTAAAATCTGCCAACAGCTGTGGCCATGAACGATCCTCAGCTGGTGCGTAGACATCGTATTCGTCACGACTAAATGGCTCGCCAAAACATACTTTGAGCCGTTGTGCTCCCCAACGTTCGATACCTACGATATGGCGCAATTGTTGGCGATTTTCAGGCAGATCGGCAGCCTGATTGGCTCGCTGCTCAATTGTCGTGCCACTTTCGGTCAAAAGCTTCTCATAATCACCATACGAACGCTGCTTGGCCGGACGGATGAAGAAGAAATAGGAGACCAACTTCAGAATCAAATTTCGCATATCACCCTCATTTAGATAGGATTTGGGGCTAATAGTAGCTTAAATTTAAGCAAGCAGGATGAGGTTAACATCAAAAGGCAGAAGTCAAAAGGCAAAATAGTAGGGGTCAGGAGTCAGAGGCTAAGTGTCAGGTTAGGTATTGCGCATAGCAGGTAATCAAATAAATCTGTGAAATCTGTGGCTAAACATACTTTCGTGGAGCAAATCTTTAACGCAGAGGCGCAGAGTGATGGAGGGGCCAGAGATTGGGGATAAGGGGTCAGGAAATGCGGGGGTGAAACAGGAAATAACTAGGGCATAGCAGAATAATCACATCCATCTGTGTCAATCTGTGGCGAAAAGCTCAACTTCGTGTCCTTCGTGGATCAACAGCCAAGCAAATTACGCACCACAATAGTACTTTATGGCTACATCCCCCCTTTGTTTAGGCGGATTATTGAGGCGAATGACGAAATTGTAGGCTATAAGCCACTAAAACGACGAAAAAATTCGACTTATTGATTAAAATGTTGGAATTGGAGCTTAAATGGGTGATTTATTAAAATTTTTTGATGACACATACGGGGGAAGCAGGGTGCTATCAAGCTATGGACTGTCGCTTGATTGAATCAGTGGAAGAAGCTTGGTATGATACTTCCAGAGTAATCGAACTGAACATCGTAGTCGCCCAGCAACCTAGCATTGTCGTAGTACACATCATCGCACATCGTCGCACCAACCAAACTCGTTGCAGCACTCATCGCACTACTACATTACAACACGACATTCCAGCACGTTGTCGCATCGTCCTAGCTCATTGCACTCGACATCGCACTACCATCGCACATCGCAGCCTTTCAGTTTGATGCTCGACCATTCTCAATCTGGGACTTCCAGAGTAAGCCGAGGCGGCATTTACCGCCTCGGTTTTTTGTTGGCTATAATTTACCCACCACATGGCCAATACTGATCTCGTCGATCAGCACATGGCTTGGTTGGTTCAAAATATGGGCGACCATGTTGGCAACTTCGCTTGCTTGCAGCATATTCTGGCGGTTCCAACTGCCTGCCACGTCGTTCCATAAGGCAGTATCGACTGCCGCCGAAACCACTGCCGTCACTCGTACTCCCTGCGGGCGTAGCTCCTCGCGTAACGCTTGTAAAAAGCCCATCAAGCCAAATTTGCTAGCCGAATAGGCTGCCCAGCCAGGAAAGCCACTTTTGCCAGCAATTGACGAAATCGCAATAATTTGGCTGCCAACCTTGAGATAGGGCAAGGCCGCTTGACATGCCAAAAAGCTGGCAGTTAAATTAACATCCAATGATTGTTGCCATTGCTGTAAATTTAACGCACTAACGCTGGCCACGTGAGCCACACCAGCCGCCAAAATCAGCCCATTGATTTGGCCTTGGCCTGCTTGCTGAGCCAGCTCAATTGCCTGTTGCACAACCGTCGGATCGCTGGCATTGCCGACCACAACCTGAGCCGTACCACCAGCCGATTGAATTTCGGTGGCAACCGCTTGCAATTCGGCTGCGCTGCGAGCGAGCAAAATCAAATGGTTATTGGCGGCGCAGGCTAAGGCGATTGCGCGGCCAATTCCACGGCCTGCCCCGGTAATCACAATTGTTTTAGTCATCGGAAAAATTCGCTGTGATATGACCCATAAATTCAGCGCGAATTTGGGGATCGGTTTTAAACACACCTTGTAATGATTGGGTGATCATGCGAGCATTGGCTTTTTTGACCCCACGAATCATCGAGCACATATGCGCACCTTGCACTACTACCGCCACACCGCTCGCATCGATCGTTTGCGCCACAAAATCAGCAATCTCGCGGGTCAGGCGTTCTTGCACTTGCAAACGTTTAGCGAACATATCGACAATCCGGGGGATTTTTGAAAGCCCAAGCACTTTGCCATTTGGTACATAAGCAACGTGGGCTTTGCCCCAAAATGGCAGCATATGATGCTCACAGAGCGACGAAAACTCAATATCCCGTACTAAGACCATTTCGTTATATTCGACCGTAAAAATGGCATCGTTAATCAATGCCACCGGATCAGTATGATAACCAGCGGTCAGCTCGCTAAACATTTTGGCAACCCGATGTGGGGTGCGTTGCAAGCCCTCACGATCAACATCCTCGCCGAGACCTTCGAGAATGGTTCGCACGGCGGCTTCCATATCTTCGCGTACTGCTGGTGCTGAGTTACCATTGAGTCCATTGCCAGAGTAAATAAGCGTCATCTGATCCATCCTTTTTCATTAGTAGTTCCAGAACCTCATCCACGATCCAGGGTTGCCGCTGCTCAATGCTGGCTTAGTGGGTAATCAAACACATTATTGGCGGTTTCCCATAGCCGCAAATGCTTTAATTGCGAGCCAAATAAGGCTTCGAGGCGTTGCCACAGCACCACCACAATATTTTCAGCAGTTGAGGGCTGTTCGGCAAATTCGGCAACCTGATAATCAAGATGACGATGATCCCAGTTGTCAAGCACACTCTGCACGCGCCGATCCATATCCACCAAATCAATCACCATGCCGGTTTGGGCATCAATTAGGCCATCGACTGTAACCTCAAGTTGATAATTATGGCCATGACCATTGGGATTATTACACTTCCCATAGATTTCACGATTGGCCTCATCGGTTAAGCTTTGGGCATGCAAGCGATGCGCCGCCGAAAATTCATAGCGCCGATTAAATGTCGCCTGCTGTTGTAGCCCAAAATATTCAGCATACAAATCGCTATTTTCATACAAACGTAATTTAGCTAAACGTACTCCTTTTGGCAATTGCGGCTCGATCAAGCCCCACAAAACCCGTACCAGATTTTCGGTCGTCGGAATCACTTCACGAAAGTAGGGGGTATCCTCATTGAGATGTTTATGATCAAACTGGTCTAACACCGTGGTTACCAGGCGCTTCAACTCAACCATATTCATAACCATCCCAGTGATCGGGTCAACTGCACCAGCAACCGTCACAAATAACTCGTAGTTGTGACCATGACCATAGCGATTGGTACATTTGCCGAACACCGCCTCATTTTGTTCTAGGCTCCATTCCTCGCGCCAATAGCGATGCGAAGCCGAAAAATTAAAGCGCCGTGTTGCAAAAACATCCATGGGCAATTCATCCTTATTTTAACTACCAATCCCCCAGCTAACGATCATGTAGTTTTTATTATGCCATTGAAATTCATACGTCTCAATCTTTTTTAAGGATGAACTTGTCAATAGAGGGATGCGGGGCCAGTAGTCAGGGATCAGTTTTTGAAACCGCAAAGGAAAAGCATTGATCCACTAAGGACACGAAGTAACACAAAGGGCCGAAACCGCGAAGCACACGAAGATCGCGAAGGCTGTTTATTCCAAAGCCCTGGCCCCTGATAGCTGACCTCTCGTCTTGCTCTGCGCCGTTGCGTTAAAAGCCTGAACCCTGATCCCTCGCCCCTCGTCCTACACGATGTTCTATGTTCTGCGTTCCTATGTTAAACTAGCCGCATCGTATGCTCAACCAAAATAACAACGCCGTTGTTGTGCCAAATTGAGGAAACAATGACACAGAATGAAGCAATTGTGGTGCTTGATTATGGCTCACAATATAGTCAGTTGATTGTGCGGCGGGTTCGTGAAGCGGGCGTTTATAGCGAATTAGTGCGGTTCGATGCCGACGAGTCCACGGTTGCTGCGCTCAACCCCAAGGGTATCATTCTTTCGGGTGGGCCGAATAGCGTTTATGCCGAGGGTGCGCCGCAACTACCAGCATGGGTTTTGGCCAGCAACCTGCCTGTGTTGGGCATTTGCTATGGTTTGCAATTGCAGGCCCATCATTTGGGCGGCAAAGTCGAGCCTTCCAACGACCGCGAATTTGGTCATGCGGTGATTACGATTACCGCTGAATCGCCACTATTGGCCGATATTCCAACTGAACATTCGGTTTGGATGAGCCACGGCGATCGTTTGGAAACTCTGCCTGCTGGCTGGCATCCAATCGCGGTTAGCCCCAACTCGCCCTATGCTGCGGCTGCCGATGAAGCTCGGCGCTGGTATGGCTTGCAATTTCACCCTGAAGTCGTGCACTCACCCTATGGCAAGCAAGTGTTGCACAATTTTCTCTACCGCATTTGTAAATGTGCTGGTAGTTGGCAGCCCAGCCACTTTATCCAAGAAGCAGTCGAGCGGATTCAGCAGCAAGCGCCCAGCGGCCAAGTGATTTGTGCGCTCAGCGGTGGGGTTGATTCGGCGGTCGCCGCTTTGTTGGCCCACCAAGCCATTGGCGAACGCTTGACCTGTATTTTTGTCGATAACGGTTTGTTACGGCGTGGCGAGGCCGAGCAAGTTTCACGCACCTTCCGCGATCACTTCCAGATCGAATTGATTACGGTTGATGCTGCTGAAGAATTTTTGGCAGCGCTGGCAGGTGTGACCGATCCTGAGCAAAAACGCAAGATCATCGGCGAAAAATTTATTCGAATTTTCGAGCGCGAAGCCCGCAACCTCGATGATGCGGCCTATTTGGTGCAAGGCACGCTCTATCCCGATGTGATCGAATCGACAGCGCCAGATCGCAATGTGGCGGTTAAGATTAAAACGCATCATAACGTTGGCGGCTTGCCCGACGATATGAAATTGAAGGTGATCGAGCCATTACGCATGTTGTTCAAGGATGAAGTTCGTGCCGCCGGTTTGGCTTTGGGCTTGCCCGAAGATTGGGTTTGGCGACATCCCTTCCCTGGGCCTGGTTTGGCGGTGCGTTTGCTGGGCGCAATCAGCTTTGATCGCTTAGAAACCTTGCGCCATGCCGATGCAATTTTCCTTGAAGAATTGCGGGCTGCTGGCTTATATCGCGCCACCCAGCAGGCCTTTGCGGTGTTGTTGCCAGTGCAAAGTGTTGGGGTGATGGGCGATTATCGTACCTACGCCGATACAATTGCGATTCGTGCGGTCAGCACCGAAGATTTTATGACCGCCGATTGGGCACGCTTGCCCTATGAATTGTTGGCTAAAGTCTCCAGCCGCATCGTTAATGAGGTGACGGGAGTCAATCGGGTGGTGTATGATATTTCATCAAAACCACCAGCCACAATCGAATGGGAATAATCTAAATCATCTTCATTCTAGCAGGAGCATCGGCCACTTCGGTGGTCGATGTTGCAAAATGAGCACTATGAGCGATTTGCATCAATTAGTTTTGTTGACCAAGTTGGCGGCTCCGCAGATTCCGAGTACGCTGGTTGAACGCCAGCATGTGCTTGAACGCTTAGCCTGTCGTGGGCGAGTGAGCTTAATTACCGCCAGCGCTGGCAGTGGCAAAACTACCTTGCTTAGTAGCTTGGCCACTGCTCGCCAGCGGGTGGCTTGGCTGACCCTCGATAGCAACGATAATGATGCAATTCGCTTTGCTCGCTATTTAATTGTGGCGCTGCAAACGCTTGAGCCAACCCTTGGCCGTAATGCCATGGCACTGTTGAATGGCTTACAACAGCCAGCGATTGAAGCCGTCTTAACCTTATTGATTAACGAAATCAGTGTGGCGCAGCCTGCCCCGATGCTGTTGGTGCTCGATGATTATCATTGGATTGATGCCCAAGTTGTGCATAGTGCCTTGGCTTGGCTGATCGATCAACTGCCTGCCCAACTCCACCTGATTATTGCTAGCCGCAGTGTGCCGCCCTTGCCCTTGGGTCGTTGGCGCGGCAAAGGGTATTTGACTGAGCTTGATGCCAGTGTGCTGCAATTCAATTCAGCTGAAACTGCCCAATTATTACAGCAAACTCTTGGCGATTTGCCCGATCAAAGTACGATCGATTGGCTGACTGAACGTACTGAGGGCTGGGTCGCTGGCATTCAATTGGCGGCACTTTCGGCCAAAGATCGCGCCAATGTGCAACAAGTGTTGAGCGGATTTAGCGGCAGCCATCGCTATATTTTCGATTATTTGGCCGAAGAAGTGCTCGATCAACTTGATCCTGCAACGCTTGAATTTTTGTTGGCTACAAGTGTTGCCGAGCGCTTGACCGGAGCCTTATGTGACCAATTGTTGGATTGGCAGCCCGGCACTGGGGCACAGATGTTGGTGCAATTAGCCGATGCCCAGCTCTTTTTGGTAGCGCTTGATGATGAACGGCGCTGGTATCGCTATCACCATTTATTTGCTGAATTTTTGCGTTTTCGGCTCCAGCAGCTTGATCCACAAGCTCCTGCCGAATTTTTGCAACGTGCCAGCGCTTGGCATGCGGCCAACAACGATCTAAACAGCGCAATCAACTATAGTCTTGCTGCCAACGATCATCAACAAGCTGCCAACTTGATTGCCCAATTTGGCCGTGATGCCTTGATGCGTGGCGAGGCTTTGAGCGTGCGCAGTTGGCTAGCGCGGTTGCCAGCAATTCAACTGAGCCAATCGAGCCATTTGGCCTTGATTGCTGCTTGGTCGCAACTATTGACAGTTGATATTTTGGGAATTGAAGAGCATTTACAACAGGCTCGTTCCCATCTCGAAGCCTTGCCCCAAGCTGAACAAGCCCGCGCCAACGCCGAAATTGCCACGATCGAGGCAGTGCTCTTGCGTTTTGGCGATAACATCGAACATTCAATGCAACATTCGCAGGCTGCACTCGAACTGGTCGAACATGACGATTTGGTATTACGCGGAATTTTATTGGGCAATTTGACGGTTTCGGCGCGTTTGACTGGCAACTTAACCATCGCCGTGGCCGCAGCTAGCGATGCAGTTGCGATCAATCAGCGCAGCGGCAATACCTTTGCCATGCTTTTGGCAATTGCCGATCTGGGTCAGATTCAGGCCCAACAAGGCCATTTGCGCAAAGCTGCCGCGACCTATCGGCGTGGCATCGAACTGGCCAGCGAACGTGGTTGGCATCAAGTGCCAGCCTTGGGCTTGATTCACGTTGGCTTGGGCGAAGTTTGCTACGAATGGAATCAGCTTGAGGAAGCCCAAATTCATGCTGAACAAGCGATTGCTATTGCCCAAATTAATGGTTATTTGGATATTGCCACCGATGGCTACCGTTTGCGGGCGCGGGTTGAGCATGCCAAAAACGAGCGGCGCAGCAGCCAAGCCTCAATCGAGCAGGCCTTGCATTTTGCCCAGCGCAACAATGTGGGGCGCTTTATCAACGAAGTTCAAGCCTCGCAAGCGCGGATGGCCTTGATTTTGGGCGATTTAGCGACAGTGCGGCGCTGGGCGCAGACCGTGCAGCAAACAACTTGGCAATGGCAGCAGGTGAGCGCGGCTAACACCTACGCCCGCTGGTTGATTGCCAATAATGAGCCAGCCCAAGCTCTGCAATTAGCCCAAGCATTGCTTGAACAAACGATCAAATTTGGGGGCAATCGGCTTGAATGGCTGTTGACGTTGGCCTTAGCCTATGCCGCTCAGAACAACCCCAAGCCGGCCCAAACCCAACTAGAGCAAGCCTTGACGATCAGCGAGCAAGAAGGAGCCTTGCGCACGTTTATTGATGCTGGCGCTGGCTTAGCCCAATTGCTGCGTGAAGGCACTAGCTATGCAGCTCAACGGGCGGCGATTATGGCCGCCATGCTGCAACAAAGTAGCACCGCCAGCGCCGCCCAAAGCCTTAACGAACCACTCAGCGAACGCGAAATTGAAGTGCTAAAATTATTGGCTTTAGGTCATAGCAATGCCGAAATTGCCGAGCGCCTAGTGATTGCAATTGGTACGGTTAAACGCCATGTCAATAATTTGCTGGGCAAACTGAATGCCCGCAGTCGCACCGAAGCCGTAGCCATCGCCCGCGACGAAGGCTTGCTGCATTAGCCTACGCTCATTAAACATCTGGCATATAATACAATTGATGGATTAATCGGAGGGCTTGGCAATGCGAGCGGCAGTATTAACCGGATTTTTGGGAACTGGCAAGACGACCTTGCTATTGGCGGTTGCCAATGCCTTGGCCGACCGTGGCGAATATGTGGCGATTATCGAAAACGAGCGTGGCAGCGTTGGTATCGATGGACGCTATTTGCAATCGCAGGGTATGACCGTGCGCGAGTTACGGGCTGGCTGTGTTTGTTGCGATTTGGCCTTGCCCTTGCAAATTACGGTGCAGCGCTTAAGCGAACATTATGAGCCAGATTGGCTGCTGCTGGAAGCTAGCGGCATCGCCAAGCCCGAATTGCTCAAAGCCAGTTTGCAACACCCAATGATTAGCCAGATCAATTGGCGCTTTATTGCCTTGGTCGATCCGGTGCGCTTTGGCAAAATGTGGCACGATAGTTATGGCTTAGGTCAATTATTGCGCGGCCAAATTAATATTGCTGATGTGATTGTGCTGCCCAAAAGCGATTTAGTTGAGCCAAGCGTACTTGAGCATGTCGCCGCCGAGATTCGCAGTTTGCGCCCTGATGTGCCAGTGATTCCGTTTACCGCTGATGATCCGGCGGCTACAACCTTGATGTTACGGGCATTTAGTGAGCCACTGCGCTAGAGGAGCACCAGCATGCTAGAAATTGGCGCGGCAACGCTTGTTGCTCAACTTGAAATTTCGCCGACAACAGCAATTCAAGCAGTATTTGAAGCGGCCTTGCAAGCTGCTGATGAGTGCATTTGCACCGCTGCGCCTGAGTGGTTGGGCCATTGCAAATTGCTGTTGGATACGGGCGATCAAGTCTGTTATGTTTCGCGAACTGAGGCCAATGGGCATAATTCGTGGAGCAACCCACCCAAACCCTTGGATTCTATGACCAAGGCCGAGGTTACGATCTACATTGCGGTCTATGGCATAGACGATCGCCATGCGCAACTGGCGGCTCAAGCAGCCCAAACCATGCTCATAGCATTAATGTGATTCGCGTTCGCGGCTAATATAGCGTTTTTCGTATTCTTGGGTGGTGCAAAGGCTGTGCAAATCGGGGCCACGATCAAGCCAAACAAAGCCATCAAGATGATCCATTTCATGTTGGATGATGCGAGCTAGGCTGCCACTCGCTTCGATGCGTTGCTCCTCACCTGCCAAGGTATAGGCGACCACGGTTACTCCAAGTGGGCGTTGCACCAAGCCCCAAATACCAGGAAAGCTAAAACACGATTCATAGCGCTCATCTTCCTCGCGGCTCCAGCGCTCAAAACGCGGGTTGACCAGCACTAAATTGGTGTCGGGGGTATCAATCAAAATCAAGCGTTTGAGCACGCCAATTTGCGGTGCGGCAATACCTCGGCCATAGCCAATTCGTTGGCGCATATCGGCCAAGGTATCGCGCATATCGTTTAAAATTCGTGCCACTTCGGGGCTGGTTGGGTCGGCAAATGGAGTTGCTGGCTGGCGTAACAACGGATTTCCAAGCTCGATCAGTGGTACAACCGCCATAGCAGGCTCCTTGATTTGGTTAAAAAAGTTTGAAACGGCTAAACGCCCAGCCTTGAAACAGCAATAAGCCCCCAACCACGGCAAACACCAAAGGATAGGCGATTTCGACAATATCAATCGCGATGACTACGCCCGCCCAAAGCAAAATGACCACTCCAACGATGATGCTCATCCGGCCAAACAAACGGCGTAGGTCGGTCACTCGGCCTGTTTTGTTGGATAAAAAGGTGGTGGCTGCGGCCATCCAGATGATGCCGCAGCACATAAAGACTGCTGGAAGTGCCAGAATAATTGGTCGCATTATTTCATGTCATCCAAAATAGTTTGCAATTCGGATTGATCAACATAGGCCACTGATTCTAACCCATTTTGTAAAACCTGGCGAGCGCTTTCGATATCGCCTAGGGCTTGGAAGCAGTAGGCCTTGCCGATATAGGCATTCTTCAACGAGGGATTATAATCGATCGCTGTACTATATTGATTAATCGCTGCATCGTAATCTTTGTTATTGTACAAGATATTGGCTTTGCCGAGGTAGGCCGTAGCATAATCTGGTTGCAGATTAATCGTTTGTTCGTAGAGCTTCAACGCTTCATCATAGTAGCGCGTGTCGTAGTAGGTATCGGCTAAGCCAGCAAGCGCATTGGGGTATTCAGGGTCACGTTCCAAGGCCTTTTTAAAGGTTGCGATGGCTTTATCGGTATCTTTAGTATCGTAGAGATAGACGTAGCCCAAATCGACATAAACCGACAGCCACGATGGAGCTTCAGCAATCGCTGCTTCGTAATCGCGAATCGCTGCGGCATAATCGCTTTGCGGATCGCTGGAGTTGTTGCGGCCCAGCCACCAGTTAGTCAGCGCTCGTCCATTCAAGGCATTCGGGTCACGCGAGTTACGCTCAAGCGCCAAATCAAAAAACTGCTGGGCCTCTTCATATTTACGTTCGTAAATTTGGGTCCAGCCCTTGCCTGCGAAGGCCAAGCCATAATTTGAGTCAAGCGCTAAGGCATCGTCGAATGATTGATACGCTTTTTCAAAACGCTGAGCTGCGGTTTCATCTTCGCCAAGATGCAGGGCAACCCGCGCTTGTTCGGCATAAAAATAGCCAATATTATTACGCAGCAATGGCAATTGTTCTTGTAAACCAATCGCCCGATTGAAATTATCAATGCCATCGACCACAAATTCTTTGCCAGCGCCAGCGTCGCGGCTGGTTTGATCTTGATAGGTGACCCATTGGACATAGCCTTTGGCGCTGTAGGCCATAGCTTGCTCAAAGCGCGAACGATTGGTTGCAAGCTCAATCGCTTTATTGGCATCAGCCAAAGCGTCGGCTAACAACTCGCTATCGCCTTGCTCATTACCAACATCTGCCCGCGCAGTAGCCCGCGCCATATAGGCTAAAGGATGATTTGCATCCAAGCGCACAGCTTCCTCGGCTTCAGCCAAGGATTCGTTGAATTTGCGATTATCGGAATGCACTTGACTGAGCCAGGCATGAGCACTGGCTTGGTCGGCATCGATCGCAATTGCTTGGCGAATTGCTTGATCGGCATCAGGGGTTTGTCCCCGCATCAGGTAGGTAATCGCTAGTTTTTCGTGGGCCTCGAAGCTCTCGTCATCAGCAGCGGTCGCTTCTTTGTAGAGATTGATTGCTTCGATCAAGCCGCCACGGCGTTCAAAGGCGGCATCGCCTTGGGCAATAATATCTTCAGCATCACTGCCCGTCGCTAAAATAATCCCGACGACAACTGCAACTAACAGCAAAACTCCTGTACCAATCCAGATCGTTAATTTTTGTTTGTTACGCAGCACTGAGGTAGCACCGGTATAGGCGACTGGGCTGGGTTGGCTAATTGGTTGTTGACCATATTGCGACGGCTGAGCAGCATTTGGCATGATTGCAGGCCGAGTGGCTTGAGTATTGGCCGCCACATAGCCATCATAGGGCGATTGGCTATGGATCACCACTTGTTGATTGCTGGGATTGGTCGGTGGATAATTCGGCAGTACCTGTTGATTGCTGACTGGCGTTGGCGGGTACGGCGCAACTGGCTGTTGATTGCTCAGCGGCGTTGGTGGGTAATGCGGCGCAACCGCCTGCTGATTGCTCAATGGCGTTGGTGGATAGACCTGTGGGCTACTCGGTGGTGTTGGCACATATTGGGCTGGCTGATTTTGGGCAAACGGCGTGGTCGCAGGGACATTTGGCCGCGCACCATTACTTGCTTGACGCAAGGCCTCGAAAAAAGCCGCCGCCGTTGGATAACGTGCTTCGGGCGTGCGAGCCAAAGCCTTCATCAAGACATCTTCGACCGCCGATGGCATGGTCGGGATCAGATCGCTGGGAGCGCGTGGCGCACGAATCACCCGTGCTAACAGCACAGCCTGGGCATTATTGGCGACAAACGGCATCTGCTTGGTCAGCATTTCGTAGGCCATCACTGCTAAGGCATAGAGATCGCTGGCTGCGCCGACTGTCAAGCCTTGCGCCTGCTCGGGCGACATATATTCCGGCGTGCCCATCACCGTGCCAACTTGGGTTAAGCCCGAGTCGCTGCTGCCACCGCGAGCCAAGCCAAAGTCGGTCAAGTAAACCCAGCCTTCCGGCGTGAGCATCACATTTGAGGGCTTGATATCACGGTGAATGACACCCTTGCGATGAGCATAATCGAGCGCCTTGCCAACTGGCTCAAGCAACTCCAGCACCCGCTGAACTGACATCGGGGCTTCTTGCTCAATATTTTCCTTGAGAGTGTTGCCCTCAATATATTTCATGACGATGTAGTAAAAGCCTTCGGCTTGACCAACTTCATAGATTGGCACAATATGGCTATGTTCAAGCCCTGCGGCGGCCCGCGCCTCTTGCTGAAACCGCGCAATATAACTTTGATCAAATGTCATCTCGGGAGGCAACAATTTGAGTGCCACCGTGCGATTCAGGTTTTCTTGGTAAGCCCGATAAACCATGGCCATGCCACCTTGGCCAAGTTTATCGACAATTTTGAAATGATTAAGCATACGCCCAATCAACTGGGGATCTTGCATATAAAAAGACCTCACAATAACTCATTGTGTCGGCTCAGTCTAGACGATCTCAGAGCTTTTGTGAATAGTTGAGCTGGCTTGGCAAGCTGAGATTCTGCTGAGAGTAGGTTGGCGCTTCTACGTGATTGCTAATAGTGATGTTGCAAGCGCTGCAATTAAATGGTGATTGCTAGCACAATCTCTGCCAGCGTTCGCTTATTTGTGCCAACTTAGCGTTAGCAAACGTGGCGGTTGATTAGCATCATCAGTATGCCAATATTCGTGCAATTGGCTGAGTTGTAAGCCTTGTTTGGCGGCAGCCCGCACAAAATCGCTAATATGATGGGTAAACGCTGGAACCTCAATTTGGCCGTGCTGGACTTGAAAACGCGCCTGCGAGCCTTGATATTGGCGAAATGGATGCAGTTCGGAGATCAATAATTGACCATTGGGCGTGAGCGCTTGGCTGGCTCGGGCAAAAAAGTGATCGAGATCAGCCAAGTGCTCAAGTACCAAATTGGTTACCACTAAATCGAAATAAGCCTTGGCAACCGGCCATGTTTTGGTTAAATCGGCTTGCTGAAATTGCACATGCTGCGCATTAATTTTGCTGCGTGCTTGCTCCAACATGCCGCTTGAAAAATCTAGCCCCACAACTGCTGCGCCAATTGTGCTGAAAAACTGGGTATTTTTGCCAGTACCACAGCCCAACTCCAAGATTGCTTGATACTGCTGGCCTTGCAAAAGCTGCTGCATCACCTGTTGATCAAGGTCGCGGGTGCGGTTGCGATCGCTATCGTAGCTGCTGGCCCATTGGTTATACGCTTGTTGAATTGACATTGCTTTGCTCCTGTATCAAGCCTTGAGCATAGCAGCGTCGGTGGTTTACAACATCAGCCTTAAAACCTAATCGCAGACCAAACGGCCTGCGATCGGAAACTTGGAATGTAATTGTAATTTAGACGAAGGCTGGTACACCGGTAATTTCGCGGCCAACCACGAGGGTATTGATTTCGTTGCTGCCTTCGTAGGTATACACTGCTTCCATATCGGCAAAATGGCGGGCGATATGGTTTTCGAGTAACAAGCCGTTGCCACCAAAAATTTCGCGGCCTAGCGCCACAATTTGGCGAGCTTTGGCCGAATTGTTCATTTTGGCCAGCGACGATTGACCATCGGTCATCAAGCCTTGGTCACGCAGCACGCTCAAGCGCCAGGTAGTTAATTCCATCGCCACCACTTCTGCTAGCATCTTGACTAATTTTTCTTGAATTAATTGATAGCCCGCGATTGGCTTGCCAAACTGTTTGCGTTCTTGGCTATAGCGCAAGGCCATTTCATAGGCAGCCTGAGCATGGCCCACACCTTCCCATGCTACGCCAAAGCGGGTGTTGGCCAATACTACCGCCGTATCTTTGAACGATCGCGCTTTTTCGAGGCGATTGCTGGTCGGAATGCGACAATTTTCAAGCTTGATTTCAGCATTCCAAAGGGCACGTTTGGCGATTTTGCCATGCATCACGGTCGCTTCAAAGCCTGGAGTACCTTTTTCGACCAAGAAGCCTGTTACTTGGTTGGTGGCTTCATCGCGTGCCCAAACAATAATCACATCGGCAAACGAGGCGTTGCCAATCCAACGTTTTTGGCCGTTGAGCACATAGTGGTCGCCATCTAGCCGCGCAGTGGTTTGAATATGCGAGGCATCTGAGCCGTTATCTGGCTCGGTCAGGGCAAACGCCCCAATTTTTTCCATCGAAGCCAATTTGGGCAACCAATATTCTTTTTGGGCTTCCGAGCCACAATAATAGATACTTGACATCGCCAAGCCACTGGTTACGCCAAAAAAGGTACAAACTGAGCCATCAACTTTGGCCATTTCGGCTGCAACCAAGCCAGTTGCCACGCTCGATAAGCCTGGGCAGCCATAACCCTGAATTGTGCCGCCACAGACCTTGAGTTCAGCCAACTTGGGAATTAACTCGAACGGAAATTCGCCCTTCTCCCAATATTCGTTGATGATTGGCTTAACTTCACGCTGCATAAAGCCACGCACCCGATCACGTACTTCACGCTCTTCAGGCGTTAACAGCAAATCAAATTGGTAGAAGTCCAAGGCGGGGTCGGCGGTGTGCTCTTGCATCGTCATTGATGGATTCTCCTTATATGATCTTGCGTCGGATCGAGGATGACGCACTGCGTTATTCACTATACCACACTTTTGGAAAGGATGAAGGATGAATTATGAGGGATGAAATCAAAAGTCAGAAGGCAAAAAATAGTAGGGGTAAGGGGCTAGGGATCAGGGATCAGGTGATGGATAGGATCATCAACAAAATCTGTGTAATCTGTGGCAAAAAAACAAACCTTCGTGTTCTTCGTGCTCTTCGTGGATCAGGCTTTTAACGCAGAGGCGCAGAGAGCATGGGCTATAGGTGATTGGCTATTGGAAGAGCAATTTGTGAAATTCGTGCAATTCGTGGCTAAAAAACAAACCTTCGCGGCCTTCGTGTTCTTCGCGGTTTCAGTCCTTCGTGCTCTTCGTGTCCTTCGTGGATCAACTACTGGCCTAAATCGCGTAGGCGTTCTTCGGCTTGCAAACGCCAACGATCGTCGGGGCTGGCTTGTTGGCTGATCAAGCGATAGGCTTCACGCGCTAGATCGATTTGGTTGGCTTCTTCAGCGGTCAGGCCTTGATAATAGCGAGCTTCATGAAAATTACTATTCAAACTCAAGGCTCGTTCAAACGATTTAATTGCATCATTGGTGCGGTTTTGAGCGCGATAAGTCCGTCCAAGCCAATATAAGGCAGTTGGGTCATTTTGGTTGCGCCGTACTGATTGATCGAGCGCTTCTTCGGCAGCTTGTAGGTTGTTTTGGCTCAGATAGAGCTTGCCTTGCAAATATAATGCTTCGCTATTTTGAGTATCTAATTGGGCGGCCCGACCATAATCGCTAATCGCGGCGGCCATTTGGTTTTGGCGCTCGTTGAGTTTGCCGCGCTCAAACAAAGCTCGCGCATCATTTGGCCGATAATTCAAGGCTCGATCAAGCAAACGCCGCGCCTCAGCATCGTATTCGGCAGCCTGAGTTGGATCATAGGCGTAGCTATTGATCGCCATATTGCAATAAGCTCGGCCAGCACCAAATAGCGCTTCGGCATTATTCGGATCAGTCGCCAGCACCAAATTAAATTCATCAAGCGCCCGCTCGTAGAAGCCTTGCTCGACCAAGGCCTGGCCTAGCCAAAAATGGGCATTGGTGCTATTGGGTTCACGGGCGAGCGCTTGATTGTAATAGCCAATCGCCACTTGCCACTCACCCCGATCGGCAGCGGTGCGGCCTAAGCCGATGTACGCCGGAATAATTGTCGAATCGTTATCCAAAATTTCGTTGTAGGCCGTAATTGCTTCATCAAACCGCCGTTCGCGCCGAAAACTCTCGGCAATCCCAAGCTGAGCTTCGATGTACACACCATCAGCATCACGAGCGATCGCTGCCCGTTCTTGC
The DNA here is from genome assembly GCF_039545135.1 of Herpetosiphon gulosus. Taxonomy (NCBI): domain Bacteria; kingdom Bacillati; phylum Chloroflexota; class Chloroflexia; order Herpetosiphonales; family Herpetosiphonaceae; genus Herpetosiphon; species Herpetosiphon gulosus. Next base: position 166,616 of record NZ_BAABRU010000013.1, read on the forward strand.
TCGCGAGCCGCTTCAAAACGACCTTGTTCAAGGTAGGCTTGGGCCAAATAATGGCGTGATTCAGGCACATTTGGGTTGAGCCGCACCGATTGTTCCAAGGCATCGGCGGCCTCGCTATAACGCCCAATCTCCAAAAATTCGCGGCCCATATCCTCAAAATTGCGCGGATCTTCGCCGCCAGCGTCGATTGCTCGTTGATAGGCCGCCACGGCATTATCGGGCTGGTCGAGATAGCGTGCATACAATTGACCTAAAGCGAGATGGGCCTCGACATAGCTGGTATTAATTTCAGTTGCAACTTGATAGGCTTTTTCGGCTCCAGCATAATCACCACGGTTTTGGCGCAAACGACCAATTTCATAAGCGGCACTAGCATTGCTGCCATCAACATTCAAAGCCCGCAAGAACATATCTTCGGCTGATTGATCTTGGCCTGCTTGGGCATAGACCTTGCCTAATTCAACCAAAGCTGGGCTGTTATTCGCATTGGCTAAAGGCAAAAGCGTCACTTCAGCATCGGCCAAAGCCCCAAGCTCGCGTTGCGCTGTGCCCAGGGTAATCCGTGCTCCAAGGTTATCAGGGCGATTAGCTACAATCCATTGCAGATAGGGCAAGGCGGCAGCCCATTGTTTATCGCCAACTTCTAGGCGAGCAGCCAAAATATAGCCAGGTGTAAAATTTGGGGCAGCAGCAATGGTTTTTTGCAAATAATCGCGGACTGCTTGGTTGCGCTCAGGACTTGGGCCTTCGGTATTAAAACGGGTGACCGCCAAGCCATACCAGCCCTCAGGTCGATTAGCATTTAATTCGCTAGCTTTGGTGTAGTAATCCATGGCCGTTTTTGGTGCACCCAAAATCCGATGCACTCGCCCTGCCTGAATCAAAATTGGATAATTTTGGTCTTGGGCTTTGGCAAGTGGGTCGATGACATCTTGGGCTAGTTCTAGCGGCGGATCATCTCCAAACATGCCATCCCACATGCTGCGCAAACGGCCTTTTTGCTCAACTGAGGCTGCAATACCCTCTTCGGTCATTGCGACTACTTGCCAATAGCGCACCTGATTCAGCAATTCAAAGGCTTGGCGTGAATGAGCTTCGTGCACCCGACCCGATTCTGGCAAGCCTGCCGCATCATCACGGGCTGCAATTTGGCGTTGCTCAGTTGAAATCGTTTCAAGCGTAACCACTGCGCTATCAAGCCGTTGGCGCACAATTGTTAGGGTTTCGCGCGACAACGGCGGCACAATCTCCAATTCCCATAGCGGCTGATCGCCATTGTTGACCAATTGGGCCACTTGTACCCGCGCTGTCATCAACTGCACCAATGGATCAGCGCCAGCATAACTATTCAGATTATTGATGGTTTCGATGGCCTGCGCCAATTGATTGGCTTGTAATTGAGCCTCGACCAAGGCCAATTTATTGCTGATGCCATTGGGATTGAGCTTGACCGCTAAGGCCAACTCACCGACTGATACCGCCGGATCAACCCCACGTAACGCCAACAAACCACGATTCAGATGTAGCGCTGTGAGATCGCTATTTGTGCCTTTGAGCCGTTCTTGAGCTGTATTGAAGGCTTGAGTTGCCTCGGAAAAACGGCCTTGCTCCAGCAACACAACCCCAAGGTTATTCCAATATTCGGGTTTATCGGCAGTTTCTAAGGCTCGCCGAAAATCGCCCTCGGCTAGACTCCATTGCTCTTGCAGCGCGGTAATCGAGCCACGAATCCCCAAGAGCAAATCGGGGCGTAACGGCCCATCCACAGCATAGCGATCAAGCAAACTATTAATTGCTTGGATGGCTTGATCGTACTCGCCCATTTGATAGAGATCGATTACAACTAAAATTTCGCCGAGCACAGCTTGGGCATTAAACGGTTGGTCGGCCAGACGATACACCAGTGGTAAACTCAGGCGTTCGCGCAAGCCCAATGAGCGATCATGCGGCAAGGGTTGGCGCGGAGTCCAGAGCAATTGCGGCTCAATGCTAGCACTATTGGCATCACCGCCAGCGACAATTGTGCCCCAAATCACCAGATCATACTTGGGCCGATCGGCCAAATTCCAAGCACTTTGGGCATCGGCAATTGGGGTTTTGAGCACCGCAAATTGCAAATCATTGGCCCGAACCTGCCAAGCCTCAGCCATGGTAGTTGCTGCGGCAAAACCTTCTTGGGCTGGTTGGCCTGCGCTGCTGGTAAATGGCGAGAGAATTACCTTAGCGTGGACAGTTTCAGCAACTGGGCTACCAAAAAGGCCCAATAAATTTAAACTCAGAAAAAAAGCAATTAAGATAATCAGGAAGAAAATAACCAGGCCCATGCTGCCGCGCGATTGAACTTCATCGCGAATGCGTACTGCCCATGAGCGCTGAGTGCGCAAATCGCGAGCACGCAGGGTTGGGGCTATTGTGCCAGTTGCACGGGCAGCAGGGCGACGCTGACGAATCGCAATTAAGCGCTGCACACGGCCAGTCCGATATAAGTTATAGCCAAATAGCCCACACAACAAAATAACAAAAATCCATCCGATCATCGAGCCTCCAGCCGCACCAAGTGCAAAGCCAACGATAGATACTCGTGAATAGGAATGGTCGGCTTCAAACCAGTCTGGATTTGAAGCTGGGCAAAACCTTGTTCATAGCTTGATTGATTGAGTTTTAGCATAATTTGCGGCAAGCTCTGCCAACGTTCGGGCACATGCGGCACGACATCGCGATAGCCCAACACCAAGGCATCGGGCATAATTTCGCTATCGGCTTCGATCACAAATAATGATTGTTGTTGGAGCAAATCGCTCAGCAGATCGACAAGGCCAAAATCTTGGGCGATAACCCCAATTGTTGGGCCACGTTTACGCCGATCTTGCTCTATCGTCTGTTTTTGCGAGCGCCGATCAACCACATAGACGCTGCCGGTTTGTTGTTTGGCGACGCGCTTCATCTCGGCGGCGGTGCGACTCAGGTCGTGATAAGTTTGCTGGATATCTTCACGATGCAGCACCACACCGACCGAAAGGGTCTGGATCGGCACAGGTTTGTTGCTGCTATTGGGATCGTACAGGGTCAAAATCCGCTGATCAAAGCGCCGAATCAAATCTTCACAGAGGGCATTGACATGTTCCGATGCCATAATCAGGGCAAAATCATCGCCGCCAATATGGCCAATAAATAGCCCTTCATCGTTGTACTCAGCCTTGATTTCCGTCAAAATTGTGGCCAACAGCTTGATCACCAAATCGCCACGAGCAAAACCATAGCTATCGTTGTAGGCTTTGAAATTATCCAAATCGAGGTATAACAAGGCAAAGGCTTGTTGTTGGCGCAAGCGATGGTTAACTTCCTCTTCGATCAAAATATTGCCAGGCAAGCCAGTCAGTGGGTTGAGCACGGGGCGGCGGGTTGCTCGCAACAACTGAGCGCGAACTCGCGCCAGTAGTTCGGGCATTTGAAACGGCTTGACGATATAATCATCAGCGCCCAATTCAAAGCCAGTCACCACATCCTCAATCGCAGTGCGTGCAGTCAGCACAATAATTGGAATATGCGCCAGCCGCGTATCGTTGCGCAATTGGCGAATCGCCTCATAGCCATCGATGCGGGGCATCAAAATATCAACAATCATCAAATCGGGAATTTGCAGTTGGGCCTTGGCTAACAGGTCGCCGCCATCGTTGGCAAGAGTAACCTCATACCCATGCTCAACTAAAATCAGTTCAAGCAATTGGCTTAGGGCTTCGTTATCGTCAGCAACGAGAATACGTTCAGGCATACTGTTCCCAAGGCAGCACCTAGCAAAAATACTAGGCTCAGATTAACAACTGGGCGTACAAACTCTCTAGGCTCAAATCGCGGCGCACGGTGTCGGGCGAGGCCACGGTTAATGCGGCGGCACTTGCTCCCAAGCGCACAGCTTCATCCAAGGTCAACTCATTCATTAGGCCAAATAAGACGGCGGCGGCCAAGGCATCGCCTGCTCCGGTGGCATCGACTACATCGCGCACCAAGGTTGGAATATGGCCATGACCATCGACAGTGGCATAGACTAGGCCTTCACGGGCTAAAGTGATAATCGCAATTTCCACGCCAAGCCGTACTAATTCTTTGGCCGCAGCCGTTGCCTCGGCAGGCGAAGTTACGGGCAAGCCAGTTAATGCTTCGGCTTCGCGCTCGTTGGGCGTAATCAAGTACATTCCGCGTAAACGATCACGGTAGCGGCCTGCTAAACCATAGGCAACCGGCTCGAAGCACACCGGAATATCTTCTTCGGCACAAATTTGCAAGATTACATCGGCAGTTGCCCGCGCCAAGTTCGCATCAATAAACACTGCATCAGCGGCCCGCAACAGCTGCACATTATCGTAAATATAATCGGGCGTTAATGCTCGTGCACAGTGGCTATCATCAAGCGCTGTATATAACAAACCATTGCGATCGAGCAGCGCCAAATAGGCTGCTGAATGTTGATCCTCTAAAATCATCATGGCATCGGTATCAACGCCAGCATCTTCAGTTTGTTGGATGATTAAGCGCCCAAATTCATCGTTGCCCACCGCAGCAATCAGGCTACTTTGTGCTCCCAAACGCGCCAAATTTTCAGCAATATTGCGGGCAACACCGCCAACACTAATTGTTAAACGGCCTGGATTCGAGGTTTTTTCAATCAATGGCTCAAGCAACCGCCCTTTGATATCCAGCCCTGCACCACCAATAACCACCACGCGCCAATCTGTATCCAAATGTTCCATGCCAGATAACTCCCTCGCTATATGGTTATTCTTGTTCGATCAGATTGTGTTCGCGGTAGGCTTTACGTTTTTCGTGCTCATCAAGCGCCAAGGTCAGCAAATGCTTCAAATCATCAGGTTTCATTTCAGGATTATCAGCAATGATCGTATTCATCCAATCTTGCAGCATCTGCAAACTGGAAGCATTTTCAATTTCGTTGCGTTGACGTTGAATTTCCAGATCAGTTTCAGCCAATTTCTTGCGTTGATAGGCTTCGGCATCGGCCATTGCGATTGTGCGCTTAATTTCTTGTTCCGACAAACGATTGGCTGTTTGAATTTCGAGATCAGCGGTAATTGCCCGATAGAAGGCCTTAATTCGATCAGGATTAAGCACAACTTGGGTAATGCCAATATCGAGCACTTCGATGCCCCATTGTTGCACTTTTTCTTGCACACGATTTTTCAATTGGGCAGCAATTTCGGCTCGCCGTGCCGAAATATCAGCAGGTGCAAGCTTACCATAACTGCGTTTTTCAGGATTATAAAAGGTATTATCGTGAATAATGGCGCGTAAATCTTCCTCAACATCGCGGCGTAATTGTGATTGAATCGCTTCGATCCAAAAATCGGCACTCATACGCACTTGCATCACGTCCATATTACGCCGATCGGCAATTTCTTTAAAAATATGGTCACGGTTGGGATAGTTGTAAGGTAATTTCAAAAAGCCTTCATAGCGCATTTCGACGGGCATGCTTTCACCCTCATCAGGGAAGCGCTGAATAATTCGCGATTGGGTATCAACCATAATTTTATCGACAGTATGCAGCGAAGCTGTATCAACCATTTCAATTTCAACATCAGTTTGGATGTTGTAGGTTGGCATCACGGCTACGCCAACTTCGAGGGCGGGCACAATTGGCGAGTGCAAACCAGGCGGGCGAATAATATGCTGATGATCCATGCGGCGTTGAATCAGCAAGACTTCGCCTTCTTCAACATGCTGGCCAATTCGCGCGGTCATGGCCAAGAAGATCATATAGACCCCAGCCAAAAGCACTGGAGCACACATCAAACCCAGCAAATTGCCATTTAAGGCTTGTTGGCCAAGCAAGGCCGCACATGAAACAGCAGTAATGCCAGTTAATGTTCCTAACATATTGCGTGCTGATTCACGTTGAGCAACTGAGCCGCCACTAAACGCCAAAAAAAGCCCAATTAGGACAATTAACAACAGAATTATCCCAACCAGACCCTGATTTGCTTGATTTTGCGCTGGCCCAATATAAATAAATAAACAGCTTACCAGCAGGATAATCACGAGGACAGAGGGCGATAAACGGCTCATCGTTGGCCTCCCATGCAGTTAAGCCGCAAGCCAGCAGCAAGGCTCTAAAACTATTAACAACTATTGCGGCTTATTATACACGATGCTTGCAAGCAGGCGTAAGCGAGAGGTCAGGTGCTAGCAGTCAGAGGTACGAAGATCGTGAAGGGGCGGTTTTTAGCCAACGAAGAGCACGAAGGACACGAAGAGCAAGGATTCAGGATCTAGGGATCAGCTTTGTATTATCTCGCCCATCATGAATCCTGACCCCCTGATCGCTGAACCCCTATCACTTTGACAGCAGTGACTCAGACTTGTATCCTTAGGTGAAACAAAGTTTTGCACCAAAACCTACTAAGGAGTTAAGTTTAATGAGTAAGCCAACGATTGTTGTCCTTGAGGGCGATCAAACGGGGCAAGAACTGCTTGAAGAAAGTCTGCGCGTCCTTGATCCTGCGGTGACGGGCGTTGATATAGAGCTAAAGCGCTACGATTTGAGCCTCGAATCGCGCCGAGCAACCAATAATCAAATTGTGTTGGAAGCAGCTCAAGCTATGAAGGAAGCTGGTTTTGGCTTGAAAGCTGCCACAATCACCCCCGAAAAAGCTGGCGATGTTGGTAGCCCCAACGCAATTTTGCGCGAACAAATCAATGGCACGGTGATTGTACGAACGGGCCGTCGGATTCCAGGCGTGCGGCCAGTTGGTGGTGCATATGCGCCAATCTCGGTCATTCGCATGGCGGTTGACGATGCCTATGGTGCCAAAGAATGGCGTGAAGGCGAAGGCGATAATGAAGTTGCCTATCGTACCGAGAAAATTACTCGTGGCACATGCCGCGCTGTTTCAGAATATGCCTTTATGCATGCTCGCCGCATGAAAGCCAAAGTTTTCGGCGGCCCTAAATATACGGTTAGCCCAATTTATGAAGGCATGCTCAAAGAAGAAATGGATGCTGCTGCTAAACGCTATGCTGACGTGCGTTACGAACCACAATTGATCGATGCAACCTATGCTTTGCTCTTGACCAATTCGGGCGATCCGATGGTGATTCCTGCGCTCAACCGCGATGGCGACTGCTTGAGCGACTTGGTATTGCAAATGTTTGGCACGATTGCTGGAGCTGAATCGTTGCTCTTAGCTTTCGACAAAGATTTCAAGGTCAATGTTGTGATGGCTGAAGCACCCCACGGCACGGCTCCCAGCTTGGAAGGCAAGAACGTTGCTAATCCAATGGCGATGATCTTGGCTTCAGCGGCCTTGCTTGATTATATTGATACACCTCAAGCTAACATGGCTGCTCGGGCAATCAGCGAAGCCACGTTGGAAGCTGTCTACGATGGCGTGCGCACCGCCGATTTGGGCGGCCACACCACCACCAGCGATTTCACCGACGAAGTGATTCGCCGCGTAAAAACTAAAATGGAAGTTTGGCCATCGCTCGGTAACTAAACCGTTCGCTGCCAGAAATTGCAGCCAACTTGCGCATTAGAAAGCACACTGCAACGGCGGAGTGTGCTTTTGTTGTATCTGGGGAGAAGAACATAGAGCAACGAACATAGAACATAGGAATGGGGAATCGTTTGTTGGGGGGTTTGATCTACAAAGGATAGGAAGAGCACGAAGCGTTATTTTTTTAGCCACGAATTACACGAATTGCACGAAAAATACTTTGATAGATCCGATTTTATTTTTTGCCTTCTATATTTAACGTTCATCCTTCATCCCTCATCCTTCATCCTTATCGATAGAGGTATTGCCATGACCAACAGTATCAGCGATTTTTTTGGCTCGAACAATGCTGGCTTTGGTGATGTGAATATTGATGCGGTGGTTGCGGGCAATAACAATCAAATTAACAAATATTTGCAATTACCAGCCCAAACCGACCCTTTACCAGCCGCTTTGGCACGCTTAGCAAGATTGCCACAAGATCGTTTACCTGAACGCAGCCAATTGCCACCGTACTCAGTCATGCCCTATGTGCCACTGAATGATTTTGTTGGGCGTGAAGCTCAGTTGTATCAATTGGCTCAAGCGATGTTACGCCCCGACCCAACCATGATTACGCCAACAGCCTTTGCCACCGGCATGGGCGGGATTGGCAAAAGTAGCCTAGCCCTTGAATTTGCCCATCGCTATGGCAGTTATTTTGCTGGTGGGGTATTTTGGTTGTATGCCGCCACCAACGAAACCCTGCAAGCCAGCCTTGATCGCTGTTGGGATAGCCTGAAACCAGACGAATGGCGCTATGAAGTTAAGCCTGAAACCCGACTGCAGGTGGTACGCGAATTGTTTAATCAGCCCATGCCACGCTTGTTGATCTTCGATAATTGTGAAGATCCAGCCTTGTTTACTGCGTATCGTCCGCAGGCCAGCAGTGGTTGCCAAGTGCTGGTTACTAGTCGGCGCAGCCAATGGCAACTTGGCTCGATTAATCTGATTGTGCTGGATACCTTGCCGCCGCTCGAAAGCCGCCAATTGCTACAACAACTAGCCGCCCAACCGAATATTAACAACTATCTCAGCGATGATGCTGCTGATCAGTTGGCCGAATTGGTGGGGCATTTGCCTTTAGCCTTGCATTTGGTTGGCTCAAGCTTGAAATTTTATTTTCGTAAGCCTGCTGCTGAGTATATTACAGCCCTGCGAACCCAACGACTTGCCAGTTTGCAAGCGATGGTTAAGCCAACCAGCAAGCTCCATCAAAATAGAATCAACAATTTTTGGAGCGTGCGCGATACAGTTGAGCTTAGTTATGGCTTATTGCCTGCTGAATCAAGTCAAGCTTGTCGGCGTTTATTGCTGATAATGGCCTATTGTGCGCCGAATGTGCTAATTCCGTGGGAGTTATTGCAAACTGCCAGCGGCTACGATGATGATAGCTTAACCGAATATCTGTGGGAGCTAGCCCAAGCAGGCTTTTTCAATGACCCAACTCAACCACGTTTGCACCCGCTGATGGCTGATGTAATAATTGATCTTGATGCAGCGAATGAGCCTGAATGTTATGCGTCGGTTGAGCAAGCATTGATCACGCTTAGCAAACGCTATCATGATCAATGGGCAATGCATGAAATTGAAATGTTGCTGCCCCACCTTGAATATGCTCATCGCCAATCGTTGCAACGCCCAACCTACGATGGACAATTGGCCTATCAAACTGGGCTTTGTTTGCAACGTCAAGGTAAATACCCTCATGCAGAGTTATTGTATCGCGAAGCACTTGGGCGAAAACAACAGGCTAGCGAAACGCTGATCATTAAGTATAAATTTAATTTAGCCAGTAGTCTTGGTAAGCAAGGTTTATATACCGAAGCCAAACGCTTATATAGGGAGATTCTAGAACCCTACGAACAAATGTTTGCTAAAGACCATCCTGATAGCATCATCGTTAAACATAATTTGGCGGGTATTTTTGGTGAAGAGGGTGCTTATGCTCAAGCGGAATTACTGATTCGCGATATCTTGGCGGTTTGTGAGCAAACGCTTGGTAGCAATCATCCCGATACTTTAGCTGCTGAACATTCCTTGGCTTGGGCAATCGGTCATCAAGATCGCTATCCTGAGGCTGAGCAACTTTATCGTAAAGTCTTAGTGATGCGTGAATTGCTGCTTGGAGCTAACCATCCCGACACGTTAGCAACGAAACATGGCTTGGCTTGGGCCTTAGGATGTCAAACTTTGTATGCTGAAGCAGAATCGATCTATCGCGAAGTGCTTGTAATTCGTGAGCAAACCCTAGGCAATACCCATCCTGATAGTTTAACCACTAAACAGAACTTGGCTGCGGTTATTTATAGTCAGGGCCGAAACCATGAAGCTGAATTATTATTGCAACAGGTTTTCGTTGAACATGAAAAGGCTTTGGGTAAAAATGACCCAACTACCCAGGCAACTCAAGAGTGGCTTGAACTGGTGCGCAGCAAATTATAGGGTTTAGGGATCAGGGTTTATCCACGAAGTGCACGAAGATGAGGCTCTAGGCTCTAGGCTTTTGGCTATCGGAATGGTTGCAATCCCACAAAACGTTCCGATAGCCCAGAGCCAATAGCCTTATTCCCTATGTTCTACGTTCTTTGCTCTATGTTTTTTGCCTTCATCCCTCATCCTTCATCCTTCATCCTTCATCCTTATCAACACCACCCCAACCCATAAAAACCAGCCAATCATGCCCACACCAAAGAGTGTGCCAACTGCGGCGATTGCTGGAATCGTCATTGCAATACCTGCTGCGCCAATCAGCAAGCCGAGATAATTGAGTGCTTTGGGTAGGCGTTTGGTTTGTAATGCTGCAATACTGATTAAGCTGACCCAAATGCCTCCAGGCAACTCGATTGCCCCACCCAACCCGCTGGCAACTGCTGAAATTGCAGTCGAAACAGCGAGGGTTTGCTCAGGATTCTGCTGCTGAAGATCGGCAATAATTTTGATATTGTTGACCAACAACATACCACTGGAAAGAATGGTCGTAGCCCAAATGATCCCCATGGCTGTGGTTACCTGCATCAACAGCGGATTTGCTTGCTGCATACGGTGATGCAGGGCAATTGCCAGCGGAACCATCCAAACTCCAGCGACCAAATAAATAATCAAATACCACAGAGCCATCAAGTTTTGATGTTCGATCAAAAAGCTGATCTTTTCAGTTTGGCTAGCTTCGAGGAAGGTCGCTAACAGGGTGACGACCATGCCAATGCCGATAATATAGGCAAACCCGTTGATCAAGGCGGCAATGCCACCCCATTTTTGTGTGCTTTGCATCGCTTACTCCAACTATAGGCTAGATTTCTGCGGTTGAGCATACAAAAAAGGGTTAGATGCAATCAGACACCAAAGTGTTGTTGTGCGGTGTTTATCGGCGGCGAGGGGTCAGGTTTCAGGGGCGAGGGGTCAGAGATCAGAGTGTCCGCAACCATGAAGCACTATGTTGATCCACGAAGGACACGAAGATGAGGCTCTAGGCTCTAGTCTTTTGGCTATTGGAATGGTTACAATCCCACAAAACGTTCCGATAGCCCATAGCCTTTCGCCAATAGCCATGCGTGCTCTGCGCCTCTGCGTTAAAGCCTAGCCCCTTAGCCGATAAAAACACCCCTCGCCCACAATTGGACGAGGGGTTGGAGTGAGTAATAAAATAATGGATGCTTACTTTGCGCCGAGGGCTTGCAAGGTGTCATTCAACAAATTGATGCCTTCATCAACTTGATCTTTGGTGAGCACCAATGGCGGGCAGAAGCGGATAGTCGATTTGCCACAGGTTAGCAGCAACATGCCACGGCGGAACGATTCTTCCATCACGGCGTTGGATAAATCGCCATGCGGATCTTTGTTGACGTTATCTTTGATGAATTCCATACCGATCATCAAACCACGCCCCCGTACATCGCCGATACATTCGTAGCGATCTTCGAGTTCGTGCAGACGTTGTTTGAAGTAGCCACCAACCTCGTTGGCATTGGCCATCAATTCTTCTTCGGCGAGGCACAAGGTTTCGTAGACTGCTCGCATGGCCAAGGCATTGCCACCATAGGTATTGCCGTGTGCGCCTGGTTTCCAAACACTGCTAATTTCTTTGCGGGCGACCATCGCGCCAACTGGCACGCCTGAGCCAATGCCTTTGGCGCTGGTGATGATGTCGGGCACAATGCCTTCGTATTCAACCGCCCACATTTTACCCGTGCGGCCAACGCCGCTTTGCACTTCATCGGCGATCAACAAAATTCCGTGGCGATCGCAGAGGTCGCGCAAGCCTTGCCAGAAACCTGGAGCTGGCACAACATAGCCGCCTTCACCTTGAATTGGCTCGGCGATAATTGCCGCAACATCATCGGCGGGAGTGGTGGTGGTAAACAAGGTCTTTTCGATAAAATCCAAGCAGATTTCGGCAACCCGCTCTGGTTCAACCCCCCAAGGTGTGCGATAGGGGTTGGGATAGAAGGCGTGGAATACGCCAGGCATCAAGGGGAAGAAGCCTTTGCGTTGGTAGGGCTTCGAGGCGGTGATCGATAAGCTGCCATATGAGCGACCATGGAACGAGCTATAGAAGCCGATCACATTTTGGCGTTTGGTGTAATATCGCGCCAATTTGATTGCTGCTTCAACTGATTCAGTGCCGCTATTGGCGAAAAATACTTGCCACTCGCCTGAACCTGGCATCAACGAGGTGATTTTTTCGGCGGCCTTGACCATTGGCTCGTTATAAAAATCCGTACCAGCCATATGGATAAACTTGGATACCTGATCTTGCAGGGCTTGCACCAGCCGCGGGTGGCTATGACCAGTGGAAACCACCGCAATCCCCGCATTCAAATCGAGATAGCGATTACCATCAACATCCCACACTTCACAACCAAGGCCACGATCCATCACAAAGGGATAGACCCGCCCACTACATGGGGCCATTACCGCCGTATCGCGATCAACTAGGGCAGTTGCGCGGGGGCCAGGAATCGTCGTCAGCAGATCAGTCACGGGGAACTCCTTAAACAGGTTGATAGGCGACATTGCCAAAATACCCACCGTTGGCACAGTGATAGGTATTCCTACCCATTCTATCCGAGCCATTCTAGTGCGTCAAAGGTAAATCAAAAGTCAAAAGGCAGAAGTCAAAAGAGGGATCAGGTGCTCGTTGTTAGAGGGCAGGCGTTTGGCAATGGATGATAATCACATCAATCTGTGGCTAAATATTTAACCTTCGTGCAACTTCGTGTCCTTCGTGGATCAATAACGTTTTGACGAAAACTGCAAAGCCTGCTATAATCTCGCTTCGGTACAAGAAATACCACCGTAGACAGCAGGTGCGTTCGCGCTTAATGATGCCAAGCATCACCCGCCGAGGTAGCTGATAGATTCTTGCAATCTTCCACACAATTGTGTGCTACTGCCTCTGCGTGTCGTTACACTCAGGGCTTTTTTATTTGCCTGTGAAAGGAGGTGAACGGAATGCCAACACAAGCTAAGGTTGCAACCGTTGCCGAATTAACCGAACGCCTAAACCGCGCTCAAATGCTTTTAGTTGCCGACTATCGCGGCTTGACAGTTGCCGAATTGAACGAACTTCGCAAGAAAGTTCGTGAAAAAGGCGGCGAGGTGATTATTGCAAAAAACACCTTGACCCGCTTGGCAGCACGCGAAGCAGGTAAAACTGAAATTGAAGAATTCTTGGGTGGCCCAACCGCACTGGCATTTTCATACGATGATATTCCAGGCGTGGCGAAGGCAATTGATGATTTCTTCAAAGCATCGAAGAAAGATATTAAGGTCAAAGGCGGGATCGTCGGTACCTCAAAAATCACTGGCGCAGATGTCGAACGGGTGGCCAAAATGCCAACCCGCGACGAAAGCTTGGCCAAGATCTTGGGCGGTATCAATGCTCCAGCAAGCCGAATTGTCGGTGGCTTGAAGGGTGTTATGCGCAATATTGCCTACATCCTCGGTGCACACGCACAAAAAGGTGCTGAAGGCTAATCGCATTCGTTCGGCGAATCGCCTAGCCTTTTCGCCAAATCAACTTTGAAATCCCTATTTTATTGCTTTGGAGGCAATTACACTCATGGCTTCAGAAAAAGTAACTGCATTGTTGGAAGAACTCAAAGGCTTGACCTTGGTTGAAGCTGCTGAATTGGCTAAGGAAATGGAAGAAGTATTCGGCGTTTCAGCCGCTGCTCCAGTGATGGTTGCTGGCGTTGCTGCTGCTGGCGATGCTCCAGCCGCTGCTGCTGAAGAACAAACCGAATTCACCGTTATCTTGAAGGGCGCTCCAGCCGACAAGAAAATCGCGATCATCAAAGCCGTTCGCGAAGTTGTCGCTGGCTTGGGCTTGAAAGAAGCCAAAGATTTGGTCGAAGGCGCTCCAAAACCAGTCAAAGAAGGTGTCAGCAAAGAAGAAGCCGAAGCTGCCAAGGCTGCTTTGGCCGCTGCTGGTGCAGAAATCGAAATCAAGTAAGTTTTTACTTGGCTTTCAGCCGACGTTTGGGGTTTAGCCCTCAAACGTCGGTTTTTTTGTTAATTTCAGGCTTGTTGCCCGCTATTCTGCCAAAATTGGATTAAACTGAGGAGAAGGCTTTTTTTCAGTTGTGAGTTGCCATGCTTGTTGTTGTTCAACTTATCAAAACGCGTTGGACAGTGCCCCACGGCCAACGTCCGCCGCAGTTGTGTCAAGGCACACCTGAACGTTTAAGTGTTATGCCGCTCCCACCCCATGGTTTTGTCCAAGGCGCTGTGTTGCATCACGCCGAATTCGATGAAACCAACGCCTATACCCGCCCAACTCGGGCCAATTTGCGCACCTACAGCGATTTGCGTCATCTGTATCATAATGGTTTAGGTTTGCGCCTCAATACGACTCCACAGCTTGAGGTGCTGTTGCGCTTGCCTGAACAAACGCTTTCAACCAGTTTGATGCAGTTGGCGATTGGCGAATGGGGTCAGCTGAGTTATAAAACCCGTTTTGGCTTGGAACGCGAGGCCACCTATACCAAATATGTCTTCAATATCACCTACCGCGCCTATCTTGACCCATTTGTATTTATGCGCGGCAGCCCGCAGCATACTATTCATTTGCCATTGGAGCAGACCCCATGAGCCTTGAGTATCTGTTGATTGGGGCATTAACTCGCGATCGTACATCAACTGGCTGGCAGCAGGGTGGCACTGGCACATTTGCGGCGCGAGCTTTAGCCGCTTGTGGCATTGCAACCACGATCATTACGCCAGCCCACGCCAAGATCATTTTTGATTTGCCGAGCAACAGCACGCTGGTGCGCTTGCCTAGTCGAGCCACTGCCACCTTTGAAAATCGCTATCATGGTGATGCTCGCACTCAGTGGCTGCATGCCGCGCCAACCCCGTTGGATTGGGCCAATCTTGCGCCGCATTGGCAACAAGCCAGCCTAGTGCACCTTGCACCCTTAGCCCAAGAATTAACCACAATTCCGCCGCGCAAGGTTTTTCCGCAGGCTATGATTGGCTTGACGGCCCAGGGTTGGCTCAGGCATTGGGATAGTTCGGGCCGAATCCAACCCAAACGTTGGCAACCGACCTCAACGGAGTTAGCTCAAATTGATGCTTTGGTGGTGAGCGATGAGGATGTTGGTGGTGATGTGCAGCTGGTTGCTGGTTGGGCGCAGCACTGTGGTTTGGTCGCAATGACCCAAGGCTCACATGGCGCAACGATTTGGGTTAATGCTCAAGCCCAGCATGTCGCGGCCTATCCAGTGTCAGTTAGTGACCCAACCGGAGCAGGCGATGTCTGGGCGGCGGCTTGGTTTTGGCGCATTCAGCAGGGTAGTTCGGCCTTGCAAGCCGCCGATTGGGCTTGTCAACAAGCTGCCTTGCACATTAGTGGTCAATTGGTCTAAGCGTCCTTACCGCCAGCCTTTATCCCGCTTGGTGAAGAAGTGGAGTTTCCAGTTTTAAGGATAACTGACGTTCCCTCACCCCCAACCCCTCTCCCACGGTGCGGGAGAGGGGAGTTTAGTTTTGTGGTTTTCCATGATTCAGGATGATTAATAAGTCAATTCCCCTTCGCCTGCTAGGCGGGAGAGGGGGCTAGGGGGTGAGGGAAACCTGATTTAGCGCAGCACAATAACTTCAACTTCAACCTGCACATCGCGAGGCAGGCGAGCGACTTGCACGGTCGAGCGAGCTGGTGGGTTTTCAGGGAAGTATTCGCCATACACGGCATTGACCGCTGCAAAGTCGTTCATATCAGCCAAGAAAATTGTGGTTTTAACGACTTTTTCAAAGTTGGTGTTGGCTGCCGTCAGTACGGCCCGAATATTTTCCATGACGCGGCGGGTTTGAGCCGTCACGTCGCCCTCGATCACTTGGCCGGTTGCTGGGTCAAGCGGAATTTGGCCTGAGCAGAACAACAATCCATCAATTGCGATTGCTTGTGAGTAGGGGCCAATTGCGGCGGGAGCATTAGACGTGCTGATAACTTCACGGGTCATTGAAAACTCCTTGATAGCTGCTTATTCTATCGAAATTGCTTGAAAATGCTCAAGTTGGGGTTGACCACGGGAGAGCGTGATCGCGATGGCATCGATGCGGTAATCGCCGAGCCATGGGGTTTGGGCTGCATCGAGGGCTTCTAAATAAGCTTGGAGCAAACGAGCTAAACGATGGCGTTTTTTGAGGGTCAATGATTCAGCGGCGCTGCCATGGGCTGTGCCTCGGCGGGTGCGCACTTCAATAATCACCAAGGTTGCCTGATCATAAGCGATCAGATCGATCTCACCCCAACGACAACGCCAACCGCTGGCGATCAGTTGATAGCCTAATTGTTGTAGATACTCAGCGGCGTATTGTTCGCCCCAACGCCCAAGTGCTTTGCGATCATCGGCCATGCTTGCTCCCCCTAAAATAGCAAGCGGACACGCGCCGTTGCGTGTCCTGAATGGTCAGTATCGATTAGCCGCGTTTGACGGCGAAGGCACTCCAGCCAGCAAATTTTGCTTGGCTATCGAGTTCTTCTTCGATTCGCAGCAATTGGTTGTATTTGGCTACGCGGTCGGTTCGCGCTGGCGCACCAGTTTTGATTTGACCAGCGTTGGTGGCAACCACCAAATCGGCTACGGTTACGTCTTCGCTTTCGCCTGAGCGGTGGCTGACGATCGCCGTCCAACCAGCACGTTGCGCCATTTGAATCGCATCAAGCGTTTCGGTCAAGGTGCCAATTTGGTTGAGCTTGATCAAAATACTGTTCGCTGAGTTTTCTTTGATCGCACGGTTGAGCCGTTCGACGTTGGTTACCAACAAATCGTCGCCGACCAACTGCACGCGATCGCCGATGCGTTGGCGCAACAACGACCAAGCACCCCAATCGTCTTCGTGCAAGCCGTCTTCGATTGAAATGATTGGATATTTGTTAACCAGATTTTCCCAGTAGCCCACCATTTCTTCGGAGCTAAGCTTGCGGCCTTCGCGGGCCAAGTTGTAGATGCCATTTTCGTAGATTTCGCTACATGCTGGGTCGAGTGCCAACATGACATCTTTGCCTGGGGTGTAGCCAGCTTTTTGAATCGCTTCGACGATCACTTCGAGAGCAGCTTCGTTTGATGGCAATGATGGCGCAAAACCACCTTCATCGCCAGTATTGGTGGCCAAACCACGGTCGTGCAGTACGTTCTTGAGCGTGTGGTAAATTTCCGCACCCCAGCGCAAAGCTTCGCGGAACGATGGAGCGCCAACTGGCATCACCATAAATTCTTGGAAGTCGGTGCTATCTTGGGCGTGCTTGCCACCATTCAAGATGTTCATCATTGGGACTGGCAAGGTATGCCCGAAAACCCCGCCAAGGTAGCGATAGAGTGGCAAACCAACTGACAATGCACCAGCTTTGGCTGTGGCCAATGAAACCCCTAAGATTGCATTAGCGCCAAGTTTACCTTTATTTTTAGTGCCATCAAGCTCAATCAAGGTCTTGTCAAGGGTAATTTGATCAAGTGCCTCTAAGCCTTCGATGGCTTCAGCAATATCTTCATTGACATGCTTTACAGCTTTGAGCACGCCTTTACCGCCATAGCGGCTTTTGTCGCCGTCGCGTAGTTCGACTGCTTCGTGTGCGCCAGTTGAAGCGCCCGAAGGAACAATTGCGCGGGCAAGCGTGCCATCTTCCAAACCGATTTCAACTTCAACGGTCGGGTTACCTCGGCTATCGAGAACTTCGCGACCGCGAACGTGCGTAATGAGTGCCATATTGAGAAGCCTCCTCAAGGGACACGAATCTTTATGCCCCATCATACCACGCTCTGTCCATTCGCTGGGTAGCGATTTCGCGACCTATCGAGAAAATATGAAGGATGATGGATGAGGGATGAAGGCTCTGGGCTAGCGAAACGTTTTGAGGGGTTGCAATAATTTCGATAGCCAAACGCCCAGAGCCTAGAGCCAAATCTTCGTGTCCTTCGTGCCCCTCGCGGTTTCGGTTATGCTGACCCCTGTCCCTGACCCCTGAAATCTAGGCTACAACTACGGTTTCAACCCCATCCAAAAAGCCATTGAGATCGGTGATGCGCACCCGCCCGACATTCGGGGCTGCTAACGAGGCTGCTTTGACAACCGAGGTATAGGTGGCATCGAATGCGCCTTGTTTGATGTAGCGTTCGCATTGTCGCCCTGAAATGCCACTAATTCGTCGCCCACTGGCATAAACCCCTGGGGTTTGCACAATGTAGGTTAATTGATCAGCGGCCAATGCTGAGGCGATCATCTGGGCTGCCGTATCAGCGTTGAGCAATTTCACTGCACCTGTGGCACTTTCCATCGCCAATGGAGCTAAAACTGGCAGCCAAGCCTGCTCTAGCAAATAGTGCAACACCTCAAAGCGCACAATTGGCTCATCGCTTTTGGGCAGCAAATACATCAATTCCAAATCCGAGCCACATAAGCCAATTGCTTGCAAATGATGTTGCGTCAGCGCAGCAACCAAGCGCGGATTGATCCCGCCACGCAAAGCCATGGCTGCAATTTCGGCAGCAGCCGGATGATTCGGGCCACCAATAGCGTTTAAGACGCGCGGCAAAATGCTGCCACCACCATGAATTAAAACCACTTGATCGTCGATGCTGCTTAAGGCACTAATTAATGTTTGCAATGAATCAGCTTGATCCACTTCGTAGCCGCTAATTTTGATTACGTGCGTCATTGCTGTTGTCCCCATCTGTGTTGTACACAATTGTAACGAGGGGGACTAGCCAACAATAGGATTAAAGATGACGAAGCGGTGACAGTTTATTTAGGCAATTGCGCTAATGCTTGCCAAACATGAGTTCGCTCCGGAAAGCCATTGGTTGCGCCTTTGACTGCAATTTTTCTGGCAGCCACATATTGCCCAAAACTCAGGGCTTGGCGGGGAGCCAAATCGCTGGCCAAACCTGCAATAAAACCAGCGCAAAACGCATCGCCTGCTCCCGTTTTATCGACGACTGGCCCAAGTTCAAAGGCTGGTTCATATTCGATTATGTTTGTTGTTCGCACGCCAAGGGTTGCACCATGATTGCCATGGGTTGCTACCACGATTTCAACCTCAAATTGCTGCCATAATCGGCGCATGAATTCATGACTATGCATAGCCAGTTGCTCAGTGCTAAGGATAACAATCGAAGCAGCTTGCAGAAAATCACGGTGATATTCGTCAATATCGATCAAGGCTTGTACATCGACAATGACTTTCCTGCCAGCTTCGCGGGCAGCTTGGGCAACGTAGCGACACCAGTTTTGGGTCGAGCAATAGACCCATTGGCTTTGTGCAAATAGCGCTGGTAATGTGGCTTCGGGGTAACGATAACGATGTACCGCTTTGGGGTCGTTGATGCACTGGCGATTCCCATCAGCATCAATTAATACAACTGTGCGCGAGGTTATTGGCCAATCGGGGCGAATGCAGTTGGTGGCTAAACCTTTGGCTTGGGCCAGTTGCAGCACCAGCTCAGCCATACGATCTTGACCAACTACACTACCAAAATGAACCTGGTGGCCCAGCGCAGTTAAGCCAACCGCGACATTGGCCGCAGCTCCGCCAATCTCATCGCTAATGCCATCGAAGCTAAATAATGTATCGCCCACGTGCAGTGGAAATTGCCCAATTGAAACGCTGGTATCAAGATTAAGATCGCCAAAAACAACAATCGCCTGATCCATTGTATGCTCCTCAAACTCAATAATTTAGTGGTTGCGCAGGGCTAGCGCGGGTGGGCGATAATCCATGGGGCTTCATACCAACCAACTTCGTGGTTGGGTTGCTCACGCCATTGCTGCAAAATATGTTGATGAAATGGCGCTAAAGCTGGGTATTGATCAGGTTCGAACCAACCCATTTGATCAACCTCACGCGAGGCTTGAAATGTGCCGCCAACCAGCTTGCCACACACCACAAACTCAAATTTAGGGCGATCGCGAGTAACGCCAATTAATGCCAAGCGTTCAGCGCGGACGTGCAAGCCCGATTCTTCATGTACTTCGCGTTCGAGGGTTTCGAGCGGCGATTCACCTTTGCTCATCCAACCGCCAGGCATGCCCCACGGATGCGAGCGGCGATAGGTATGATGAAACAATAATAAACGCCCCTGCTCATCGGTGATAATGCCTGCCACACCCAGCAAAAAGTGCGGGTTGATCAGATTAGCAGCGAGCCAGTGCAAGCGCGGCGGCAAACGAAAGCGTTTTAATAATGGAAAAATAAAGCTTGGTAATTCCACAAAAACCTCATAATTACGCTATTTGCTTTAGTATACGCCGAGATTGAGCTAGTGAGCTATGGCAGGCCAAACACAGCTTGAATGGTTAATGTAAACAACAAACACAAACCAAGATAAATTAAATGCCAAACTGCCCGCCACCGCCAATTTAGATTGTTAAAATTGAACTTGATCTGTTCGCTAACCACAATACCTAAACTAATGATGCCAAACCAAAGCGTAAATAGACTTGCGCCTGAGCCACGCACAAGCATCGTAACAGCATCATGAATTGCCCCACAGATAATAAATGTGAGCATAATTGCCAACCAGCGTGGCCCAATGCGGCGCAATGGCGCTTCAATATATCGTGCCAACCCATAGCCAAAAATCGGATTCCAATAACGCCAAAACCCAGCCAAACTATTAGCCCCAAATGCACGCTTTAACATGGCACTTAACGAGCCTTTGGCTCCAAGTGGTAAGCCAGTACGCCAGCGAATATAGGTTGTCAGTGAAATTCGTGATGCTGAGGTTGGAGTAGATTGTTCGTGCATTGAACGATTCCCATAATCAAGAATTAGCAGCGCTACGCAAAAACCCTGATTGGGTTACCAATTGCTTAATTTCGCTTAATAGAGGCCTAATTTGGTCAATTAAACAAAAAAGTAGAACATCCTAGTTGACAGAACATATGTATTTTTCTATAATAAAGACTAGAACGTCTATTCGTGTATGGCTGAATACCCACAGCCTCGTCGGCCCTGAAAGGAAGGCGCTTCAATGAGCGGATTATCGCAACGCCAACAACGGATCTATGATTACATCAAGCAATTTATTCGCACAAATGGCTATGCTCCGGCGATTCGCGATATTCAACGCGAGTTAAGTATTTCATCAACCTCAGTGGTTGCCTATAACTTACGCGCCCTCGAAAGCAAAGGCCATATCCGCCGCGAAGGTAATATCTCGCGAGCTATCGAATTGATCAATGCTGAGCAACCACTACCAACCGTGCTTGGTGGCCAACGGGTGCCAGTGCTGGGCGTAATTGCCGCTGGTCAGCCTATTCCAGTTCCCAACGATTCGGCCAACTCCGACGATTCGGTGTTAGTGCCCGAGGAAATTGTTGGCAGTGACAAGCTGGGCGATGTTTATGCCTTGCGGGTCAAAGGCTATTCGATGGTCGATGCCTTGATTGCCGATGGCGATATTGTCTTGTTGCGCTATCAGGCAACCGCCGAAAATGGCGAGATGGTCGCTGCCCGTATTCGCGATGAAAACGAAGTTACTTTGAAACGGATCTATTGGGAAGGCGACCGTGTGCGGTTGCAACCAGCTAACGTCACCATGGATGCAATGTACTATCCATCAACCAATGTGGAAGTGCAAGGCCGTGTGGTTGGGGTGATTCGTAACCTCGGCTAAAATCTAAATAAAACCACATAAACCCAAGGGACGGAATTATTTCCGTCCCTTTTTGTTGCTACGTTGATTAATCTTCTCTTGGGTTTCGATCAATTTGGCTTGCTGTTCTTGGAGTTTGTGTTGTTCTTGGGCTTTTTGCAGCGCTGCCTCGCCGAGTTTGATCCCAACATTTTTCATCTCTTGGTCGTAGGCTCGTTTACCCCGCCACAGCAAAAACGGAATCAACACGGGCCACCATGGCCGCAAATCTTGGAATTTCTGGCGATAATCCTCGACTTGGGCGCGAACTCTGGTGATATTGCTGAAGGTGGATAAGATTTTTTGTTTGACCATCACGTATACTCCCAACTAAAGCTAGTTGCATTATAGCTGAGATCGCCAAGCAATGGTCATTGTTTTGGTTCCCTCACCCCCTCACCCCCTCCTTTCAAGGGTAGGTTTTAACAATGATTGGGTGGGATATGGAGTCGATTTGCATGCCCTCACCCCCTGACCCCCTCTCCCGCACGCGAGGCGAGGAGGAACCGTTCTAGGAGTGCTCCCCTCGCCCACCGCAGTGGGCGAGGGGTTGGGGGTGAGGGGTCATGATGCATTGCTAACGCATATGGATAACCAAGAGTTAACTGGTTTCACCCAAACCTTCGTAGGCAGCGACAGCTAAACCAGCCCCGACGCTGGTAAAGGGATCTTGCTCGCGCAGCCGATCCTCAGTAAAGCGGTCGGCTAATAATTTGATAAAACGCGGAATTCGCGAGGAGCCGCCTGTGCGCAGCACCACATCAATTTGCTCGTGGCTCAGGCCAGCCGCGCGAACCGTGCGATCAACACAATCGCCAATGGCGCGGGCTTCGGGGCCAACGAGGCGCTCAAATTCAAAGCGGGGCAGCAAATGATCAAAATCAATATCTTTAACATGCATACTAATTTCAACTTGGCGTTCGCTCGAAAGTCGTCGTTTGGCCGCTTCGGCATGCTCATACAGCACCAACCCATAATTTTCGCGCACTAATGAGCGCAAGGCTTTGAGTTCTTTGGGTTTATCGCTGGTACGCACCGCTTCTTCGATGATATCGAGCATTTTTGGGGTGTGCATTTCGAGAATATTTTGCCAGTTGTCGAGGTGCTCCATCAAGGTAGCAGGTAAAGGCAATTTACGTGGGCCAAGCCGAGCACCATCACCAAAATATTGACGCAAGGCTCCCGTGACGATTTTGCTATCGAGCACGTCGCCGCCAATTGGCACGCCATCGGTCGCCAGTACTTGGCGCTTTGCGCCATCAATGGCCATCACGGTTACGTCGAGCGTCCCGCCACCAAAGTCGAAGACGATGATATTGCGGCGTTCGCGTTGACTAGCAGCAAAGGCATGGGCTGCGGCAACTGGCTCGGGCATAAAACTCACATTCGGCAAATCGGCTAATTCGCAGGCCTCACGCATGCGCCGAATTGCCAAAGCATCGCCTTCGGGTGTGCTGGCATAGTGCACAGGTCGGCCAACCGTAATTGCACTAATTTTCTCACCAGTAAAGCGCTCGATCTCGCGACGAATTGCCCGTAAGATTTTGGCGATCAATTCTTCGAGGGTGGTTTCTTGGCCAAACACATTGGTTCTGATGTAGGATGGATCGCGCAGCATGGTTTTGATCGATTGAAATAAACGGCCTGGTGGGTTGCTATCGATCAAGCCTTCGACGGCCTGCGTGATCGTGCCAACCCCTGCATAGGTGTTGGTAACTGTGCCAACATAGCGTCGCTCGTAGACAATTTCGCGGCCAACGTTGCCCTCAGTAAAGGCATTAATTGCTGCACGGCCAATCCGTTGCTGGCCTTCGGGCGTGATAAATAAGGCGGTGCGTAACACATTGGGATTCGCCGCTACGGAGTCTAGCGGAACCAAAGTTACCTTTGCGCCATCGTAAATTGCTGCGGTCGTATTAGTTGTTCCGAAATCTAAGCCTACCCGCATTGCAATGCCTCCTAAATTAAGATGGATGAGTTGCACGGCGAAATGCCGCCCAAACCCAAAACTGGGGGGCGGCTGGTGCAGACCATCGATTGTAACAAAGCATTTTACGCGCCATGATCGGTCGTAGGGCGGATGTTGGATGAGCAATTTTGGGCTTTTGCAAATAATACCTATTTAAAAATTCCATCGTTGGTTGGTTGCAGGCTTGCCAGCCCTCGATTAAGCTAGGTTTAGTATTGTTCGCTGAGGAGCTTTCGCATATGAGCCTCGCTCTTATTTCACACGATCATTATCTCGACCACGATCAGCCTGAGCACCCCGAAAATGCCAATCGTTTGCGGACGATTCATGCCATGCTGGCGGCTGATTATGAATTGCAACAACATTTAACCCCACATGCACCACGCCATGCAACTGCAGCTGAGATTGAAGCGGTGCATGTGCCCAGCCATTTGCCAACGCTGCAACGTATGGCCCAATTTGGCGATTGGGCTGATGCTGAAACCTATATTTTGCCAGATTCGGTCGAGATTGCCCGACTGGCTGCTGGCGGCGCGATTGTCGCGACCGATGCAGTGCTCAGTGGTCGGCAGCGCAATAGTTTTGCTTTGATCCGCCCACCGGGCCATCATGCGACCGCTGATCAAGCGATGGGATTTTGCTTGTTTAATAATGCGGCAATTGCGGCGGCTTTTGCTCAACGTGAATATGGCCTCAAACGAGTGGCGATTTTGGATTGGGACGTACATCATGGCAATGGAACCCAAGATATTTTTTATGAAAATCCTGATGTGTTGTATATCTCGACCCATGGCTGGCCGCTTTGGCCAAACTCGGGCCATTGGAAGGAGATGGGCGCGAAAGCTGGCTTGGGCACAACCCTCAACCTGCCATTACGGCCATTGACTGGCGATATGGGTTTTCATTTGGTATTTGAACAAGCAATTGCTCCAGCGATTCGGCGCTTCAAACCTGAGTTATTGATCATCTCGGCGGGCTATGATGCGCATATCTACGACCCATTGGGGAATTTGGCGCTCTCAACCGGCGGTTATGCCCAGCTATCTTCGATCGTGTATAATTTGGCCGCCGAGTGCTGCGATGGACGCTTGGTGGGCTTGCTTGAGGGTGGTTATAACCTCGAAGCTCTCGCTCAAAGCCTCAGTGCAACGCTGCAAACATGGGTTTCTGGTCAGCCTGCCCCGATTTTTAACCAAGAAGTCAGTCATACCCCAGAACCCGATGTTACATGGCTGATCGAGCATCTGCGCCGCGAACATCCGCTTTTGAAGGGATGAAGGATGAAGAACATAGAACATAGCGATCAAGGCTAGGGGGTTGGCAATGATGCCTATCCCTCACCCCCTAGCCCCCTCTCCCGCACGCGAGGCGAGGGGGAACCGCTTCGGCATTGCACCCATCGCCCGCCGCAGTGGGCGATGGGTCGGGGGTGAGGGGTCGGAGTTGATTGGCAACCTGCTGAACCATTAAACATAGAACATAGAACATAAAGATCAGGGGCTAGTTGTCAGGGGGCAGGTTTTGAGTTTTCGGTACAGCAAACGACCCATGCGATGTGGCGAGCAACCGTCACTCAAGAAACTGAAAACTGACCCCTCGCCCCTGACTTCTGGCCCCTCGAATACATACAAGGACACTTATGATTGCAGTGATCAATTATGGAGCTGGCAACTTGCCCAATGCAGTGCGAGCCTTGGAATATGTTCAAGCCCCAATCGAAGTGGTGACTGATCCGGCGGCGGTTCGAGCAGCTCAAGCAGTCGTTTTGCCTGGAGTTGGCGCGACCGCCGATACCATGCGCTCGTTGCGTGAAATGGGCATGGATTCAGCAATTCGCGAGGTAATCGCCCGTGGAACGCCATTTTTGGGCATTTGTGTGGGGATGCAAGTGTTGGCTGAGCAAAGCGAAGAATTTGGCTTGCACGAATGCCTTGGTTTAGTGCCAGGCACGATTCGCCGTTTTGAACAAGGCTTGAAAGTGCCGCAAATTGGCTGGAACGGCGTGCAGCACGATGGCAGCGCTTTGTGGGATGGGATTCCCAACGGAGCTGAATTTTATTTTGTGCATTCCTATTATTTAGCAACTGACGACGCGGCTTTGGTTACTGGCCGTACCGAGTATGGCCTGAATTTTCCAGCGGCGATTGCCCGCGATAATATCACTGCTGTTCAGTTTCACCCCGAAAAAAGCGGCCAATGGGGGCTAAAATTGCTGGGGAATTGGGTCAAGGGGGCAGTTGGCAGGGGTCAGGGATCAGAATAGCCGCTAAAATACCGATGATTTATTTTTGAGACAAAACTATGGCAGGGGTAACTAATCCCTCATCCCCGACCCCTAGCCCCTACGTTTTAGGAGAACCATGCAACTGATACCAGCAATCGATTTGCGCGATGGCCGTTGTGTACGGCTGGTGCAAGGTGATTTTGAACAAACAACCGTCTATGGCGATGATCCGGTAGCGGTCGCGCAGCGGTGGGAAGCAGCAGGCGCGGCGCGGATTCACATTGTTGATCTTGATGGAGCCAAAGCTGGCCGACCAACCCAAACCAGCACAATTGCTGCGATCACCAAAGCGGTCAGTGTGCCAGTGCAACTTGGTGGTGGCTTGCGCGATGCCGCCAGTGTTGCCGCTGCTTTTGAGCTTGGCGTGAGCGATGTGATTTTGGGCACAGTGGCGGTGCGCAACCCTGAATTGGTGGCCGAATTGGTGGGCCAATATGGCAAGGCGATTACGATAGGGATTGATGCCCGCAATGGGGTCGTGGCGACCGAAGGCTGGCTAGCCAGCAGCCGTCAACGAGCAACCGAACTGGCTGAACAAATGGGCCAACTCGGAGTTGCGCGGATCATCTATACTGATATTAGCCGTGATGGCACCTTGAGCGAACCAAATTATGCGCAAACGGCTGCCTTGGTAACCCCCGATGGCCCAGCAATTATCGCTTCTGGCGGGATTGCCCGCGTCGAACATTTGGCGCGTTTGGCAGAGCTTGGCATTAGCGGGGCAATTATTGGCACGGCGCTTTATACAGGCCATATCGATCTGGCCTCGGCAATTCAAACGATTGAACACGGAGGCTAAACGTGTCGTCATCGAAACAAGATATTACCGCTCGTTATGAAGAGGAGCGTTTACGCGCCCAAGAGCAATCGCAATTGCTCTATCTCCAGAATCAAATTGATGAATTGCGTCGTCAAATCAAAGACGTAAACGGCAAATACGCTTGGTCAACCGAGCAATCGCGTAAATCCGAGGCGGTGGTTGCCCAACTGCAAGGCATGATCGAGCGTCAAGCCCAAGAGCAAGCCCAAACCTTGGAAAGCTATCGCCGCGAATTGACCACCTTGCGCAAGGAAATTGCTAACAGCACTGTGCGCATGGACGATAGCGTCAAGCCAATTCGTGACATTCAGCTTTCGTTGGCCCAACAGCAAGAGCATCGCAAACAAGATTTACAAACATCACAAAGCTGGTTTGCGCGAATTGAATTGATGGAACAGCGCATGAGCGATTTTGAGGCGCGGATGCGTGAGCAAACTGAGCATTATCGTTCGCTGGGCGGCCAGATCGAGCACTTGCGGGCTGCCGATGCTGAAACTGTGCAAGATATGCGCAAACTCAGCGAAGATGTGCAAATTGAAAAGCAACAAATGCGTCGCCAAGCCGTCGAAACTCAACAAATGGTGATCGACATTGGCGAAGGCATTCGCGAATTGCGTTCGCGCTTCGAGCGGCTTGAAGATTTGCAAAAAGGCTTGGAAGCCCAAATCGAACCATTGCCCGAGCAAATTGAGGTTGTACGTGCTCAACTCCCCGATATGATCGCCGAAATTAAGCGGATCGAGCGGGTCAGCACCGAACGTTTCTTGATGAACCAAGAACGCTTGGAAGAATTACGCGGTCAACATAACGAGCAGCTTGATGAGTTGCGCAGTGCTGATGAAACCCATCTGCGCCAAATTATGAGTTCGTTGGAGCGAATTGATACCTGGTGTCATGAGTATGAATCGAAGCTCAGCCGCACCCAAAACCGCCTTGAAGATGCCCAAATTTCCAATTTGAGCCGCATGCAAGATTTTGAGCGGCGCGAAGTCCAAGCACTGAGCGATATGTTGGCGGCAATTCAAGGCCGCTTGCAAATTGCCCAAAGCGAAATTTTGGAACGCGGAAGCGAGATCTAAGCATGCTGACACGGCGAATTATTCCTTGTTTGGATGTGAAGGCTGGGCGTGTGGTCAAGGGCATCAGCTTTCTCAACCATCGCGATGCTGGCGATCCTGTGCAATTGGCGGCTTTCTACAACGAATCGGGCGCTGATGAATTGGTGTTTTACGATATTACCGCTTCATCCGATGAGCGCAATATTATGGTCGAAGTCGTTGAGAATGTGGCACGGCAGGTCTTTATTCCGCTAACGGTTGGCGGCGGCATTCGCACGGTCGATGATATGTATCGAATGTTGCGGGCTGGCGCGGATAAAGTTTCGATCAACACCGCTGCAGTGCTCAACCCACAATTAATCGAAGATGGAGCCAAGCGTTTTGGTTCGCAGTGCATTGTGCTTTCGATGGATGCCCGTCGGATCAACGAGCCAGGCCAACCCAGCCAATGGAATGTTTTTACCCATACTGGGCGCGATCCACGGCCAACTGGCTTGGATGCAATTGAATGGGCCAAACGCGTGGTCGATTTGGGCGCTGGCGAGTTGGTGATCAACAGCATGGATGCCGATGGGACTGGTGCAGGCTACGATAACGAATTATTATCGGCGATTAGCCAGCAAGTTGGCGTGCCCGTAATTGCCTCTGGTGGTGCAGGTAAACCCGAACATTTGCTAGCCGCATTGCACGAAGGCAAAGCCGATGCCGTTTTGGCGGCCTCGATCTTCCACTTTGGCACCTACACGGTCGAAGCCGTCAAAGAATATTTGACAGAGCAAGGTATTCCAATGCGTCGCACGCCGAGGCCTGTATGATCATTCGCATTCGTTTATTTGCGGGCTTGCGCGAAGCGCTCAATCAACATAGCCTGAGTTTGGATGTGGCTGAGGCTGCGACGGTTGGCACGGCGCTGGCTCAATTAGCTGAACTGTATCCCAAATTGCCCTTAACTGGCTTAGCCTATGCAATTAATCGCCAATATGTGACGCTTGAGGCGACGCTTCAGCCCAACGACGAACTGGCCTTGATTCCGCCAGTGAGTGGGGGCTAAAGTGCAAGTATTTTTGGTAACCGAGGCAGTTTTGCAGCCCGAGCCGTTGCGCCAGTTGGTCAGCGACCCCGGCCATGGTGCGATTGTGCTGTTTGAAGGCGTGGCTCGCAATAATTTTGGTGGGCGAGCAACGGCCTACTTGGAGTACGAAGCCTATCCCGAGATGGCCGAGCAGCAATTAGCCTTGTTGGGGCAACAAGCCCAAGCTCAATTTGGCATTGGCAAGGTGGCGATTCACCATCGGGTTGGCGTGTTGCAAATTGGCGAAACTGCCGTGCTGATTGCAATTGGCTCGGCCCATCGTGGCGCGGCATTTGCTGCGGTGGCTTGGCTGATGGATCAAATCAAGTTGGTTGTGCCAATTTGGAAATGTGAGCACTGGGCCGATGGTTCGCAAGAATGGGTGGGTCAGCGTTGAAGCACTAAGGTGAGCTATGCGATTGCTCGAAAAACTAGCACGATGGTGGTGGCGTTGGCTTCTAACAACAATTAGTTTGTTGGGCATGGCGCTGCTTGGCGTAATCGTGGCGAGTATCGCTGGCTGGGTTCCGCAACCAAGCGTTTTGCGCCTAACGCCGTTGGCTGGTAGCCGCGAATTGCCGCCAGCCACGGCCTTGGAATTTAATTTCAATCTGCCGATGGATCGATCGAGCGTCGAAGATGCTTTGGTGATTACGCCGCCGGTGCGTGGACGTTGGCATTGGGAAGGCCGCTCTCGCGCTCGTTGGCAGCCTGAATTTGGCTGGACACCAGGCACAACCGTGACGGTGCAATTACGCCCAACCGCTCAATCGATGTTGCGCCAAACCCTAGCGACGACGGTTACCACTCAATTTGCCGCCGCACCCGCTCCATTGTTGGTGTTTCGTTCACCGCTGCCCAATGCGATTATCGCTCCCAATACTCCGATTTTGTTGCGCTTCAATCGGGCGATGATCGACTATGCCAACCAAACTGAGCGTGGCTTAGCCGAATTAAGCATCGAGCCAAACGCCGCTAGCCAAGTGCGTTGGCTCGATGATCGCAGCGTTTTGGTGCAGGTGCAATGGCAGGTTGGTCAGCAATATCAACTCAAACTTCAAAATCTCAATGATCTGCTGGGCATTCCCGTTCAGACCACCGAATGGCAAGTGCAGGTGAGCGAACCAAACCTGATTGCGCCGCCAACAGCCCAAACCCTTCAAGCCGATCAAGCCGTGGAATGGGCTTTTGAGGGTTTGCTTGATCAAACTACAACCCAACAATTGATCAAGCGGATTCAATTTACTCCCGCTGTGAGCACAACATGGCAGGTGCGGTATCAACCTGAGCCACAGCCGCAAACCATCATTCAGGTCTTGCCTGCTCCGGTTTGGCCGACTGGTCAAGCCCTTACCACCAGCCTACAACTTAGCCAGCCGATCACCCAGGTTTGGCAAATTCAGTCCAACTTGCAATTAATTGGCTCAGTGCCAGGCCGTGGCGGCAGTTTGGCCGTTGATGATCCATTGCGTTTGCTGTTCAATCAAACGCCTGAGCGCCAGCAACTTGCCGAGCAACTGTTAATCGAGCCTGAAGTTGCGAATGTGGCGATTAACATCAACAATCAACAGGCCTTAATTAGCGCTGCTTGGCAACCAAGCACTGTTTACACCTTGACCTTGGCTGGCTCTGCTCCGCTGACCTTTCGTACCCAAACCCAAGCCCAACCATTGCAAATTGAAGGCGTAGGTTATTCGTTGTTGTTGCCGGAAACGACCGCCGAATTGCGGCTGAGCGGACGCGAAAATAGCCGACTCACTGCGAGTTTGTATGTGGTTGATCGGGCGGTTTTGGCAGCGGCCTTACAACAACCGCAAACCCCGCTCAATCCGCAGCGTTATAATTTGCAACCGCAACAGCAATGGCAGATTGCGGCTGGCCCTGAACGAACTATCAGCATCACCCCAACTCAAGCGGCGTTATTGCTGCAAGTGCAAGCTCCCAATACCGAACTTGTGCAACATGTCTTGATTTGGACACCCTATCGAGCACAATTGTTGGCGACCCCCGAGCAAGCCCAAGCATGGATTGTCGATCTGGCCAATCGTCAACCAGTCGCCGCCGCAGATTTGAGCATTTTGGCGGGCGCGAATCAACTTGCCACAGGCCAGAGCGATTCGCAAGGGCTTTGGCAAACCGCAATTCAGGGCAGTAGCGGGCGTTTGGTCTTGCTTGGCGGCGAGCCGCAAGCGCCGATTGTGGCCGAAACAATTATTCGACCGCAACGCCAAGC
This sequence comes from Herpetosiphon gulosus, assembly GCF_039545135.1. Lineage (NCBI taxonomy): Bacteria > Bacillati > Chloroflexota > Chloroflexia > Herpetosiphonales > Herpetosiphonaceae > Herpetosiphon > Herpetosiphon gulosus. Next base: position 197,737 of record NZ_BAABRU010000013.1, read on the forward strand.
TCCAAGTTTGAGCAGCCAATTGCTGCTTGACCGCCAGAGTTACCAAGCCAACCAACAACTGACGATTATCGGTAGCAGCGAGTTTGCAACCGATCTGGTAACTACGCCAACCCTAACTTTGGCTGTGCTTGATCCCAGTGGCCAAGCGATTGCGCCCGAACAAACTTTGGTGGTAAGCCAAAGCCTCTGGACAACCAAGGTGCAACTTGCCGCCGATGTTCAACCAGGTTTGTATCAAGTGCGACTGCGCTATGCCAACCAAGTGATTGCCAGCCAAAATTTTGTGGTCAATCAGCCAAATTTGGTGTATCGTGTGGTTTTGCCCGAAGTTCAAGCGACCAATGCGATCGTGCCAGCTGAAATCATCAGCGATTTACCGAACCAACATGGCCTGTGGCGCTTGCTTGATCAACGTAATCGCCAAGTGACTGCTGGTAGCTGGTATAGCAACGCTGCTGGAATTGCCCAGTTTGATTATCAACAGAGCCAAACGTTGTTGGGCGATTATGTGCTCGAAGTTCAGCTTGGTGAGCAAGTTAGCTATCATCCCAGCCAAATTCGCTATGTTGCGCAATTGGCTGCCAAGGCCGAGCAACAGTTGCTCAATCCTAATCAACCAACCAACATCAGCTTCCAACTGCGTGATCAACAGGGCATGGCTTTGGCCAATCGCGCTTTGCAAATCGAGGTTCAAGGTGCAATTACTAGCACCCAAAGTTTGCGTACCAATGCTGCTGGCGAGGTTATTTGGCGCACCAATGGCTTACGTTCGGGCTTGTGGCTGATTCGTGCTAGCAGCCCCGATGCTGCCAGTGTAGAAGTGCCATTATGGGTGCTTGGCGTAACTACTGAACAAGCGATTGGCCGGAGCCAAAGCAATTTGGTGGAAACTGCCGAGCTAGCCCTTGCCCCGCTTACCAATCTGGCGGCTACTAGTGTTTTGGTCAGCTGGTTTGAAGGCGGCACACTTCGCCAGCAAATTCAGCCTTGGGTTGCGGGCCAGCGCATCGCAATTACGCCTAGCCTGAGCAATACTCAGCAATTAGAGGTGGCTTTGGCTTGGCTCGATGCTGAGCAATTAATCAGTAGCAGCAGCCAAATTCCCTTCCAAGCAGTTGCCCCGCTCGATTTGACGATGGTTGTCAGCGGCTCGCAATTGGTGCTGGCAACCCAACGTGCTGGTCGGCCTGTTTCGAGCATGATTGGTTTGAGTTTTCAGTCAATCCAAATGTCAGCGAGCCAACAGCGGCTTGTCCGTACAGCCAGCAATGGCCAGGCAGTGCTCGATTTGCAGGGGTTTGGTGAGGGTTGGCAGATTCAGGCCTTAGCCAGCGATGGCTTGAATAGTGCCGAGGCTACAACCCTGTTTAGCCCAAATCCGTTGATCGATGTCCAAATGCTACTGCCCGAACGCTTGATTGTGGGCGATCAGCTGAGTGTGACCGCCCGCTTGAATTTGCTGGCAACGCGCGGTGGTATTCCCACCATACGCTTAAGTGTTGATTCGACCGATCTTGCGGCATTGACTGAGCCAACCACGGGCAATAGTGGCCGAATTTATACTACGACCCAAACTTTGGTTGCCACCAATCTTGGTACGACCACGCTTACCGCAACTATTGAAGTCAATCAGCAAACCCAAATTATCACCAAAGCCCTGACAATTCAGCCACCAAGCCAAGTGCGTTTGCAACAAAGCCGTTTGTTGACCGAAGCGACCGATATTACTTGGCAAGTGCCAATGGCTAACCAATCAGCCTCGATCAACATTGCGATTGCCAGTTTAGCCCAAGCCAGCCAAGCCTTGCCTAGCCAATTGCAAGGCGATGACCCCTTGACTTTGGCTGGACGAATTGCCATGGCCCGCTATACAGCTCAGCCTGCGCATGCTGAGATTGAATTATTGGCCAAGCAGCAGCTTGCCAATGGCAGCTGGAGTTGGGATGCGCAGGCGGGAGATTTGCAATTAACTGCTTTGATTGTGCAACTGATTGCTAGCGAACAACGTTCGCCCCAACTGCGCCAGCTTGAAGAGCAAGCAACCCGTTGGTTAGCCTTGGTTAGCCCGCTTGATCCCGATTTGCGCAGCGAAATGTTGTTGGCCTTGGCACAAAGCGGCAAAACAGTTGAGGCTCAAATCACCAGTTTGCTCAAAAATCGCCAATTAACTACGGCTCAACGGTTGCGCTTGATTTATGGCTTGGTGCTGCTTGATTCACCGCAAGCTGATCAATATTTGCTTGAAGTGCGCCAGATGTTGGCGCAACCCTTGGAGCCAAGTGTTTGGATGAGCCGCACCCGCCAAGCGGCGCTGATCGGCTTGATTTTTGAGCGCAGTCAGCCAAGCTCAGCCTTGCGTGCTCAAGTGCTTAATAGTATCGCCGAGGGCTGGAATGGCGCGACATGGGAAGATTTGCCCAGTAGCGTGGCGGTATTTCAGCTAACCCAACAAGATTTTCCGACCCGTGGCAATTATCGTTTGGGCTTGAATGGCACAACGTTGAGCGATTATGATCAAGCCAGCAGCCTGAGCTTGCCAATTACCAACCAACTTAACTTGCAGATCGAGCCGAATGGCCCAATCTTGCTGGCTAGCCAAGCTAGCTGGCAAAACCCAGCCGCTCAAGCTCACTTGCTCCATTCCAGTAGCGATGATCAATTGGTTTATGGTGAGCAATGGCTGTGGCAAGGCTATTTAGTGCTTGAACACGATCTGCCAAGCTTGCAATTACGCTTAGCTACGCCCAGGGGTGTTGAGTGGCAACTTGGTTCAGCCACAGGCTTGAATTGGCATGATGGTCAGTTCAGTGCCGCCAATGTTCGGGCCGGCATTTACCCAATTCAACTGTTGGGTGTGGCTCGCCACAAGGGTCAATTTGCTTGGCCAGCGCCCCAATTAACCAGCGGCGGCCAGATCATTGAGCTTGAACAAACCGCGCCGTCAGTGCTAATTCGCTGATGGTACAATAGAGACATCTTTATTTTCAGAATTAAGGCACATCAATGCGTATTCCAGAAGCAATTCAATGGATTGAACAATCGGGCAATGTTTTAGCCCAAGCCAAAATAACCCACATGCTTGAGGCAACTCCAGCAGATGACGAACTACTTGATCAATTAGCTGCCCTGCAAAACGACGATGGTGGTTTTCCACTGAATGGCGTGGCTGGCCGCCCGAGCACCCTCAACGATAGCTGCAACATTATTCGCCATTTTGTCGAACTTGAAGCCAGCGATCATCCGGCGGTAGCTACGGCGAGCCGCTTTATTCTCGATGCTCAATCGCCGCGTGGTTGGTGGCGCGAAGGCAACAATTTGGCGATCTATAGCCCGCCATTGTGGATGGATAGCGAGTCGGATGCAGCACTGATCTATACGACCGCTGTTTGTTCGGCCAGCCTAGCGCTGTTGGATAACCCCGAAGTCAACGTGGCAGCAGATAAAGCCAACACTTGGTTGCTCGGTCAAATTGCCAATAACGGCTTGTTGCCAGGCTTTCGAGTTGAAGCAACTGGTTGGGCGATGTTAGCAGCGGTTTTGTTGGGTCACCGCGAAAGTCGGCCAGTCAAGCGCATGTTGGGCGGTCTAGGCGATTTGCTTTCGACCGATTGGGATGCCCCAAGCCTCGCAGTGATGTTGAATGCTGCGGGAATTGCCCGTATTCCCCGCATGACCCGAGCCGTTACCCAGGCGATTAACTTACTGCGCAATTTGCAACAACCAAGTGGTGCTTGGCTCAACGAAGATGGCCTGCCTGATCCCTTGCTAACAGCATGGATTGTACGGATTGTCCGGCGCTTCGGCTTACGCTAAATTTCATCGATTCACTTAACGTTGCTGCCCTGCTCTGAAGGCTCAGAGTGGGGCAGTTTGGCTTGATCGTCCTAAAGGACTAGTGGCGACAGATCGAAAGATCATTTTGCAAATTGAGCAATCTTGGCATAATCGTGATTAATCGCTGCGAATTGCTGCAACTATTTTTTGCGGGTCAGCGTCTCAAGCAACAGAAGCCACGCTGATGGCAAGGAGTTGTATACTGTGGCCGAACCAACTACAGAAATTTTATATCGCGCTCAACGCAATGACCCCGAAGCAATGGGAGCATTGATTGTTAGCCAACAACATTATATTTACAACATCGCCATGAGCGTGATGCGCCAGCCCGAAGATGCCGCTGACCTAACCCAAGATGCTTGTATCAAGCTGTTGCGGGTGATTGGCCAGTATAATGGCGAAAGTCGGTTTACCACTTGGCTCTATCGTTTGGTGATCAACCTTGGGCGTGATGAGCTGCGTAAGCGTGGCCGCCGTGCTCCAGAGATGCCACCAATGACCGATGACGATGGTGAAACCGTCGATCCATTATCGAGCATTGCCGACGATAATCGTTGGGCCGACCCTCAAGAAGTGGCAACCAACCACGAGTTGCGGGCCGAAGTAACCCAAGCCTTGGATAAACTTGAAGATCATTATCGTTTAGCATTAACTCTCTACTATTTTGATGATTTGCGGTACAATGATATTGCTGAAATTTTGGAAGTACCGCTGAATACGGTCAAAAGCTATATTCGCCGTGGTAAAGAGCGGCTTGCCTTGCTCTTAGGTGCTAATCAATCGGAAGCAATTTTGCCTGCCAAACGTGAACCTGTTGCCGATGAACGGCCAAACCGCGGTCGCTTTGCCTTTGCCCTAGGATTGCGCTGAGGTGTGTCATGAAGCGTTGTGAATATCGTACCAACTATGATCTGCGCGAAGAAGCGCTTGATCCACAACTTACAGACCATCTGGCTGAATGTGAAAGCTGTGCGCAACGTGCTCGTCGCGCCGAAGCCTTCGATACGGTCGTGCGCTCAGCGATGATTACCAGTGTTCCCGATGATCTGACTGCCAAGCTTTTAGCCTTGGTGCCAGGTTTGATGCCGCCAATGTTGGTGCGCAGCAAGCACTGGAAGTTGCAACGCCGCGCCTTTGTGGGGCTAAGTGGCTTTGCCAGCATTTTGGCGCTTGGTTTGCTGATCTATGGGGTGTATCTCTTGGCCAACACGGTTGGGGTTGGCGATTGGCTGGCGACTGCTAGCACTTGGCCTGGCGTTGCGATCGATTGGCTCTATCGGCATATTCCATCATCGCGCTCGTTTGTGGCCGCAATGATTGCCGTGCGCCAACCATTGCAATGGATGATTTTGTTGCTGCTAATTTGGCAAGTCTGGGAACGCATGCCGCTGCCGAACAATCGACAAACCGCCTAAAAAGTACAACCCGCAAGTCAACTGGCTTGCGGGTTTGATTTGGGGCTACGATGATCAACCGTTTATGGAATAGCTTGCTTGATCTCGTTTACCCGCCACGCTGCTATAGCTGTGGCAAGGCTGGCACGCAATTTTGCCCCACTTGCCTCGCCGAATGTATTCCGCTGACTCCACCCCAACGCCCTCAGCCCTTGGCCGCCGATTCACCGCTTGAACGCGCTTTGGGCATTTATCCATTTCAAGGCAGCTTACGTGCGGCAATCCACGCCTTTAAATATCAAAATGCCCATCCCTTAGCCCAAATTTTGGCTCCATTATTGTTTGATTTTTGTGCCTGGCAGAATGTTGTGCTGATGCCTGTGCCACTGCATGGGGTGCGCAAACGTGAGCGGGGTTATAATCAAGCTGAATTATTGGCGCGTAATTTGGCCAAAGCTTGGCAATTGCCACTGAGCACCGATTTGCAACGGGTGCGTGCTACCGAGCATCAAGTTGGGCAGCAAGCTCAAGCTCGTGCCAACAATGTCGCCGGAGCCTTTGAATGGCGGGGTCAACAGCCAGCTCCAAGCCACGTATTGCTGATTGACGATGTGCTAACCACTGGCTCGACCTTTGAGGCCTGTGCTAGTGCATTAATTGCTGCTGGCAGTACCGCAGTCGAAGGTCTAGCCCTCGCCAAAGCGATTATCAAGCCTGCGTCACCGCTTGATTCGCCTGAATAACTCTGGCCCAACCCCATAAGCGTTCAACTGCTCCCGCTGGTTGCTCAGGCAGATAGACATCAGCAATGGTCATGGCCCAACAGCGCAATTGTGGTCGGCGTTCAGCCTCGGGCCGTAGCACTCGCGTTGCCCCTGCATAGGTTTTGGCGGCCCGTTGCCGTAATTCGGCAGCACTTACCCCATGATTAAGATAATCGTTAAATGCCATCCACAGTTGTTCAAGCGCCATTTCAGTAAATTGGGCTGGGTGTTGCAAATTGTAGCTGGCGACAACCAAAAAATGCTGGGCATGCAAAGCTGGGTCGTTATATTCCCAAGCGATTAACGCCCCTAATTGCTCCCAACAATTGAAACCTTCAATCGGTGGAGCACCACATTCAGCACAAGTTTCAGTAGTTGGCATTGATCACCTCATTCGGTATAATTCATGCTTAGTCTACTTGGGTTGAATTACAGCAACATCTGCCGAACGAATGATTTTAGCGAGAGAGGATCAATTGTATGCGCCGCTGGCTTAATCGATCGATTTATAATGTGAAAGCGCTGCGTCAGCAATTTGCTGCTGATCATCCTGAATTGCAACCACGAACAATATTAATTGCCAAAATAATTAAAAACCCACTTGATCAACCAATAGAGTTAGTACGTGGAACAAACTGGGTCGAGTCGTTACGGGCAGTTGTGTTTGTTACCACTACAGGCCTATGGATCTATCCAATCAAAAAATTTGCAGCTATGCATGGTGCGGCTAGCGGAATTGAGCAAACTGAACCATTTTGGCTTGGGGGGCAGTCGATCAGCACTGCCCAATTAATGAATGTTCGAACAGGTTTAATTCGTGGGAGTGTGTTGCAATTTACTTACGAACAGCAAGCGATTTATCAGTTCGGCTTAGAGTATCATGTCAACTTGGCTAGTTTATTACCGTTTGAGGTTACTGTAACCAAGGGCAAAATCAAACATACTACGGCGAGCATTAAAGCGCGAATTTACCTCTATGCCACGGTAGTTTTTTTGGGTTGGTTTTTTCTGTGGTTTGCTTCGATAATCATTCAAGCATTATTCCGATGAGGTTTCCCATGCAACGCGAAGTTACCACAACCTACCTTGAAATGTTGACTGCCAATGAACTCAAGCCAAGTTTACGCCATGAGCCAGATTTTGGCTTTGCGCAAGTGCAGCGGATTAGCCCTGAACTCAATCGCTTTTTGTATACAGCAGTGGGCGGGCCGTGGTATTGGCTTGATCGGCTCAGCTGGTCTGGTCGTATCAGCAATGGCTCGATTATTTGAGCCAGCCTACGGTTCAAACATGGATCGGCAGCTATCAAGGCATTCCGATTGGCTATTGTGAGTTGGTGCAAGAGGCCGATGGCTCAGCCCAAATTGGCTATTTTGGGTTGTTGCCGCAATGGTATGGCCAAGGCTTGGGCGGGCTTTTGCTCACTAAGGTCATTCAACAAGCATGGCAATTAACTAGCTCGCGGGTTTGGCTACATACTTGCACGCTCGATGGGCCAACTGCCTTAGCCAACTACCAAGCCCGTGGTTTCAAGGTCTATGATCAAAAAACTGAGCTAGTTGAGTTGCCAAGCCAAGCACTTGCACTATGACCAAATGCCCTGTAGTTATGCACCAAACCTTCCTATCCAAAGAGTATGATTGATCTTTCGCTTCCGTTCGTACCAATAATTGTACTTTAGGGGGTGCAGGGGGATGAAAACACCCTGCGTTCCCCGCCTTGAGGCGGGGCGGAGGGGTGGTGATCACTGAAATCGAAAGATCTTTGGATTTTCATAAACCTTCTAAAATCATAGGCAGAGTTGACAGCTATGCTAGAGTAACGAGGATTTTGTTTGGAGGTTGCTTTAATGGCTGATCACGCTGCGTTGATGATTTTAATTGCTGGGCCCTATCGTTCTGGCACTGGCGACGATCCAGCTAAAATTGCGGCCAATGTTCATTTAATGGAATCGTATGTGTTGCCATTGTTCAATGCTGGCCATTTGCCAGTGCTTGGCGAGTGGTTGGCCTTGCCAATGGTCGATTTGGCTGGCTCTAAACGGATTGGCGATGAGATCTTTAATGCGATTTTCCACCCAATTGCTGAGCGCTTGGTAATTCGTTGCGATGCGGTGTTGCGGGTTGGCGGGCCTTCGGCAGGTGCTGATCAGATGCTTGAACTGGCCAAAGCCCATGGTCGCCAATGCTTTGAGCGTTTGCAAGATATTCCTGGCTGTAGCGAGTTGATCGATCCCCAAGAATATTAGGAATGGTGCTACATGAGTGCAAATAGCGAATGGCCTGAATTAAACGCTCAATCCAATGCTGTTTGGGAAACCAACGCCGAGCATTGGGATAGCGCGATGGGCCAAGATGGTAACCGTTTTCATTTGCAATTGGTGCGGCCTGCGATGTTGAGTTTGTTGGAGTTACAAACGGCGCAGCGTGTACTTGATATTGGTTGTGGGAACGGTCTTTTTGCACGACATTTGGCGGAATTAGGTGCAACGGTGCTGGCAGTTGATGCTAGCACCAGCTTAATTGAACGTGCCAAGCAGTATCCAAGCCCGGCTATGCTCGAATATCAAGTTGTTGATGCCACCGATTTCGCGCAATTGCTGGCTTTAGGGGCTGCAAGCTTTGATGCCCTGGTTTCAACGATGGTGCTGATGGATTTGCCCACGATTGAGCCTTTATTTCAAGCAGCAGCCAAATTGCTCAAATCGCAAGGCCGTTTTGTGCTGGCAACGGTGCATCCATGTTTTCAAACTCCGCAAAGCCGCAAAATTGTTGAGCAATTTGAAAATGCCCAAGGCGAAGTTGAAACCCATGCGCGACTACAGATTGGCAGCTATCTCACGCCAACAGTGCATCAAGGAGTGGGGGTGGCAGGTCAACCAGTTGCTCAATTCAACTTTCATCGTTCATTGACGAGTTTGCTTGGGGTTGCATTTGCAGCGGGATTTGTGCTTGATGGATTGTTAGAGCCAAGCTATCCCCCTACTACAGCCAGCACTCACCCGTTCTCATGGGCCAATTTTAGTGAAATTCCCCCAGTTTTGGTGCTGCGCCTACGGTTACGCTAGATCAAACCAACTGCAATAAATCGCGTAAATCGTGCAGAATTGGGCAATCGGCTTTGGGAATGCGCTTGTGACGGTCGATTAATGCTGCTTGCATGCCAACTGCGCGAGCGCCCAATACATCAGCATAATAACTATCGCCAATATGAATAATCTGATCGGCGGCAACACCAGAGCGCTTGATCGCCAGTTGATACAGGTCGGTCATGGGTTTGGCATAGCCGGCATCCGCCGAAATAACCGCAAAATCGAAGTAGGGCAACAGTTTGTTGTAGGTCAGAATAGGCCGTAAACTGCTGGCCCAATCCGAGACAATCCCAATTCGAATGCCTTTGGCCTGCAAACTATCGAGGGTTTCGCGCACATCATTGAAGGGAACCCAATTTTCGGGCTGCTCGTAGTGCGCAATCAAGCGATCGCCAAGCAGCGCGTGATCAAGCGTTGGATCGATTTGATCGAATAGGTGTTGATAGAATTCTAGCCAAAGCGTGCGAATCGTGGCATCGGAACTCCAATCGTTATTATCGAGCGAATGATAACGCTGATGATACCAACGATTAGTCGCTTTTCGGGCATCGCGAATCAGGCTGGGTTCAACCTGCAAGCCCAATTCTTGCAGCACCTCACCAATTAAATCGTGAGCATCAACCCGCTCATCGAGCAAGGTAAAGCCTACATCAAAACAGACTACCGGAAAACGCAGCATTGCAACCTCAATTTAATAAATAACAGGGACACGGAAATTTCCGTGTCCCTGAGGGTCGATTGGCTTCGTTCAGAACTAACCGAAGAAATCGACGTTCTTTTGGGTGTATGAGGCCCATTGTTCGGGCACGCTGTCGCTTGAGAAAATTGCGCTGACTGGGCATTCTGGTTCGCAAGCGCCACAATCGATACATTCGTCGGGGTTGATATAGTATTGGTCTTCACCTTCATAGATACAGTCAACTGGGCAAACTTTGACACAGGCTGAATCTTTGGTGCCGACACATGGTTCTGCAATTACGTAGGCCATTGTGGATACTCCTTCGCGCTGGGGCGTAAACTTCATACTTATTTTCTAACTCTAGTGTAGCAAGCTCCTCGCCATGCTTCTGTAACTTTAGTCACATAATGAGAATGATTCTAATAAAGACGGTAAAATCAGGCTTTTTAGTCTATATTCAAGCCATTCCGATCTTTACCTTCCCCTTCGTGCTGTTCGCGTTCTTAGCGGTTTCGTGCTGACTAGACCCTTGTCCCTTCATAATCTCTGTGATTGTCTGTCGCCCGATCTCCGATCCCTGACAACTGATCCCTCATCCATCCTACTAACTAGCCTCGTATCTAGGGAAGCGACTTGCCCCAATATGCTACAATAGCCCAATTATGTGATTGTTCCTGCAATGAGGGTAGTGCATGTCAACCTATGTCATCGACGGACAGGAACTGCATATCCGCGATAATCGCCGTAATGCCCCCGTCGCGCTCTTAATTCATGGCTGGTCGAGTTCCTGGTTTACTTGGACTCCCCTGTTGCAAGCGCTTGGCACGCGCTATTCGTATATGGCGGTCGATTTGCCTGGTTATGGGCGTTCGCCTGCGCCCAAACACCCAATTACGATCGATTGGTATGCCGATTTGATGGCCAAATTGATTGAGGAAGCCAGTGATCGGCCTGTGGTGGTGCTTGGACACTCGATGGGTGGCCAAATTGCTATGACTTTAGCTTTGCGTCACCCAATGCTGGTTGAACGTTTGATTTTGCTCAATCCAGTCGTTAGCGGGCGACTATCAACCTTTATCAATTTGTTTGTGGCTCCGCATATTTTGCTCGAACGTACCAGATTGGGCGGCAAAATTCTGAGCTACCTCGAAAATACGCCTTTAAGCTATATCAATCAGTTGATGAAGCCGATTCTCTTTGCTGAACGCGCCGCAATTTCGCAGCAAGATTATGATCGGATTCGCGCTGATGCACGGCGACCAGGCCAAGGCAGAGTTCGTGCTGCCTGCTATGAAGCCATGAAAATGGGCGATCTGCGCGGCAAACTCAAGCAAATTCAACCGCCAGCTCAAGTGATTTGGGGTGCTGAAGATAACACTGTGCCGTTGCGTGATGCTGGCGCGGTTGCTGACGAATGGCCCCAAGCTGACTTGCGTTTGATTCCGAATGCTGGGCATTGGCCACATTTTGAGCAATATGAAACCACCATGCGCTATATTGCCTCTTTTTTGGGCTTGCCAATTTTACCGAGCCTGCCGAATGATCAAGTGCAACAGCAGCGCGATCTTGATGTGGGTGAAATTGCCCAGTTTCTCTCGAATACTGAGTTGGGCCAAGATTTGAGTGAATCGCAGCGCTTACGGGTGGCGGGCTTGTGTCATCAACATCATTTTGCCCCGCAAGATGTGCTGGCACTCGAAGATTCGAGCGGCGATGAGTTGTTTATTGTGCAAGATGGCCAAGTTGATGTCTTGGTGCGAATCAGCAATGAGCTTGGCATCGAGGAAGCACGGCGGGTCAATGTGCTGATGGCGGGTCAAATCGCTGGCGAAATGGCCTTGATTCAGGGCAAAGGTGGCCGACGTACCGCCGATTTACGCGCTGGCAAATCGGGCGCAACCGTGCTTTCGATCGATAGTCGTTATCTATTTGCCTTGTTTGAAGATGATGCCTCACTAGGCCTGAAGCTGATGCAAAATCTGGCTCGCTCGTTGGTGCAACGTTTGCGGGTGCAAAATTGGCAATTACAATTAGCCGAACAACGCGCCGAAGTCCATCGCTAAATAAGCACAAAATCATGACTTTTAGCCTGAACGCTACTGTTTTACCAGTGGCGTTTTTCGTGTACCATTTGCCATGAACCACAAATTGTAGGGTGCTGTCTATGAATCGTCAACGAATGATTGGGCTGGGTGGCCTGTTTGGGATAGGAATATTGATCTTAATCCTGCCAAACAGCCGTTTTTGGTTTGCGGCGCTGGTTTGTGCACTGGCTCCAGGCTACTTGCTCGAGCGCTGGCTGGATTTGGATTTAGCGCCATTGGTGCGGCCAAGCCTGTGGATTGGGCTGAGCTTGGCAGTTTGGCCGTTGGGCTATTTATGGCTGACCACGCTTGGTTTAGCTCTGAGCACTGGCATGATCACGTTGATTGCCTTTGGTTTAATGTCGGGTGTGGTTTGGCGTTTATGGCGTGAAACTGCTCAGCCGTGGTTTTTACCAGCGCCCTTGCCGATTCTGGGCTTGGCATTATTAATTATCGGTTTGACGATTAGCACCCGCATCGAACACATCAGCAATCTGGCTTTTCCACCGTGGGTCGATTCGCTGCACCATGCCACAATTATGCGGGTGATTGCTGAAAGCGGCCAAGTACCTTACTCGTTGCGCCCTTACATGCCAGTTGATAATTTTGGCTATCACTGGGGCTTTCACGCCACCGCAGCCACCATCTACAATCTGAGTGGCATGAGCATTCCTCAATTTATGTTGTGGTATGGTCAATTTTTGGGTGTCTTGGTGGTGATATCGGTTGGTAGTGCCACGATTGGTCTCACCAAAAGCCCAATTGCTGGCCTAGCTGCCGCCACCATGACTGGCTTTATCTCGATTATGCCAGCTTATTACCTGAGTTGGGGACGTTACACCTTGCTTTCGGGCTTGGCGATGGTTCCGGTGGTGCTACTGTTGGCGTGGGTTGCGCTTGATCGCCCCGATCGCAAAGGCCTTATTTTGCTAACGATCGTGGTTGGTGGGCTATTGCCAACCCACTTTGTGGCGGCTGGCTGTGCCTTGCTCTGGTGTGTGGCGGTTTGGTTGGGTCGCGATGTTTGGACTGAGCAGCGTTGGCAAATCTTGGGCAAGCAAGCGGCGGCAGTTGGTATGGCAATTTTGTTGATGTCTCCATGGTTGGCCTTATTAATTCGTGAAATTCAGCCTGCTGGCAGTGGCACGCCCAAACAATTGGTTGGTGGCGGCTACAATACGTTTGAAGCGGCCAAAGGCTTATATTTTACATGGAATAATGTCTGGCTCCTGCGAGTAAGCATGCTGGCGGCACTGGTTGGCTTTTGGCGACAATGGCGTTTAGTGCTAATCAGCTTTTTATGGGCTGGCCTTGTGATGTTATTTGCTAATCCAGTGGTGATTGGCTTGCCTTATCTTTCGTTTTTCAACAACAATATTGTGGCCTTGGCGATCTTTTTGCCGATTAGTTTATGGCTCGCGTTGGGGGTTGCTTCGCTCGATCAAGGGCTGAGCCAGTATCTCTCGCTTGGATTTGCCCGTAGTTGGCGGGCGATACGGACAATTATTTTGGCCTTGACGATTGTGATTTCAGCGGCAAAATTGCATGGTGTGACCAACGATGGCACAATTATCGCCAAAGCCGATGATTTAACTGCCCTGAATTGGATTGTGCAGCGTATCCCCAAAAATGCCCGTTTTGCGATTAACACCGAGGGTTGGCTGTATAACGTGGCCCGTGGCAGCGATGGTGGCTGGTGGATTTTGCCCTATGTTGGCTTGCAGGTGAGTACACCGCCAGTTGTTTACAACCAAGGCACGCCTGAATATATCAAGGCGGTTGAGGCTGAAACCAGCTGGTTGCGCAATGCCAACGAAAAAACTGCCAGTGAATTAGCCCAGTGGATGCGTGAACATAATTATGATTACGCCTATGCTACTACCAATGGCAAAATCTTCAATCAAGCCAAATTAGCCAATGTGCCTGAATTTGAGCTGGTCTATGAAAATGCGAGTGTGGCAATTTATCTGCGGAGATAGATGGGGCTAGCGCCAAGCCTAGCCCCATCGGTGAGGCTCAGGCAGCGGGAATCGCTGAATAGGGCAAAAGATCGTAGCGTTCTTGTAAGCGGTCGATATACATCATTTGATAGAGCACCGCATCTTCAACGTGATCATGGCGTTGGCGAAGTTGTTCCAACTCCTGATGCTTGCTCGGATCGGGCGTATCGCATACGTGTTGTTCTAAATCGGCGACAGCATGTTCAAGATCGTCGAGTTCCCACACAAGATCTTGCAGTTTGCTGCGCTCATCCTTGAGTTGACGCAAAAGTTGGGTATGGGCAGCAGGCAATCGCATATGCATCGGAAAAACCTCTTGGGATAGTGAAATAGCCAGTTCGTAAAGCTAAGAAAGTGCAATAGGTTACTTAACAACCATGCTACTGCTATCATATCATGTTCCGACAAGAGACTTTGGTATGATTCGTGGGCCGACAATGGGGGATGCTGCTGCAAAGTGATGGGGGATATGTGCTTAGTCAAGCCTAAAATAACCCCAAGCCAGCGGCAAGCAGCTTGGGGTGTTAGCAAATGTTCATTGAATCTGCTTCGGAATAGCCTGAGCCACATCTTCTCTCAGCGTTGCTTATTTGACCATTTCACCTTCGCCGATGCGACCACCATAACGTCGTTCGCGATTGCCAAAATTGCTGACAGCCTCACGAAACTGATCGGGGCCAAAATCGGGCCAGAGCAGCGGAGTCATATAATATTCGCTATAGGCAGCCTGCCAAATCAAAAAGTTGCTTAGGCGTTGCTCGCCACTGGTGCGTACAATCAAATCGGGGTCGGGAATGCCCGATGTATACAAGTGACCAGCAATCATCTCGTCGCTAATATCTTCAGGATTGATCCCCTTGGCGACGATTTCGCGGACAGCGTTGACAATATCGGCGCGACCGCCATAGTTGAAGGCTACCGAGAGCGTCAAGGCTGTATTATTGGCAGTCAAGGTAATGGCATTCTGAATTTTCTTGGCGAGGGCTGAATCGACCCCATCGAGCGTGCCCAGCAAGTGCAAGCGCACCCCTTCAGCGTGCAACTCACGCAACTCACGATCAAGATATTCAGCCATAATGCGCATTAATCCGCGCACTTCCCACGATGGGCGCTTCCAATTTTCGGTTGAAAAGGCATAAATCGTGAGATAGGGAATGCCTAAGGCAATAGCCTCGCGCACGATTCGTTTGATATTTCCAGTTCCAGCATGATGCCCTGCCAGACGGGGGAGTCCACGGCCTTGTGCCCAACGGCCATTGCCATCCATTATTATTGCGACATGTCGAGGTGCGACAGTAGTTTCAAGTTGTTGTACGGTCATAGATCTAAAGACCTCATCAATTTAAGCGTTTGTCTAGCATTCGTTGTAGGGTAGCGAATATACTACCATTGTTGCAAGCACTCGCGTGCAATTTATGCGAAACTAGCCTTGATCGACGATTTTAGGCAAGCGAGGGTATTGTGATGTTGCTGAAAGGGCTTATTTTGGGGTTTTCGATTGCCGCACCAGTCGGGCCGATTGGCGTGTTGTGCATTCGACGCAGCTTAATTCATGGGCGTTTGGCGGGCTTTTTATCGGGCTTGGGAGCGGCAACTGCCGATGGTTTGTATGGCATGTTGGCGGCGTTTGGTTTGGCGGCAGCCCTCAATAATGTTGATCAAGCTTCGGGGTGGTTGCTGGGATTACGGATTATCAGCGGCCTATTTCTCGGCTATTTGGCGATTAAAACCATGTTGAGTCGTCCGGCAACCGAAGCGGCTAATGTCAAAGCTGATAATTTATGGGCGATGTATGCCTCGACGCTCTTCTTGACCTTAACCAACCCTTTGACGATTTTATCGTTTGCCACGGTATTTGCTGGCTTGGGAATCACGGCCTATGGCTGGGATAGCGTCTGGTTGGTAGTGGGCGTGACCACGGGTTCGGCTTTATGGTGGTTGCTCTTGAGTGGCGGCGTGAGCTTGTTGCGTGAGCGGGTGCAAGCCTATAGCATTTGGATTAATCGAATTTCTGGCCTGATTATTTTGGGCTTTGCGCTTGCGGTATTGTTGGGATGATGCTTAAATCAAAAGCGGGTGTTGGCGCAAGCCAACACCCACAATTTCAAAAGCTATTGTTTACCCATTTTTGCTTTCAGAGCGGCCAATTCATCTTCGACAGCAGTATCGCGTTCGAGGTCGGCAAAGCGAGTTTCGAGCGAACTACCTTCAAGCTTTGACATAGCATCGGCTTGAGCCAAGCGATCATCGACCCGTTCTTCCATTTGGGATAATTTATCCATGGCATTGAGGTTGCCCAAGCCTTGAACTGTGCGTTGAATCGCTTCTTGAGTTTCGGCGCGATTCTTCTTGGCGATAATCAATTCTTTCTTGGCTTTGGCTTCTGACAAGCGTGATTCAAGACTGACCAAGGCTTTTTGGAGTTGCTCAACTTGTTCGTCTTGTTGTTCGTATTGTTGGCGATAGGTATCAGCCATTTTTTGAGCATTGGCTTTGCGGCCTAAGGCAGCTTTGGCCAATTCATCGTCACTTGCGCGAACCGCAGCTTCAGCCTTGGATTGCCATTGATCAGCTTCGGTTTGGAATGTCACCATTTTGTTGTGCAATTTGGTTTCATCGGCCATGGCGGATGCAACAGCGGTTTTGGCTTCGTACAGTTGTTCTTGCAATTGCCGCATGTACTCGTTGACCATTTTTTCAGGGTCTTCGGCCTTATCCAACATCGCATTGAGATTAGCGCTAACCAGGTCGCGAACACGGCTCAACAACGACATAGGAATTCCTCCTTAGCTAAACACAAAGACTGTGTGAACTTCATTCTAGCACACCGCGCTGGCGGTTCTCAAGTGGTACGAGCGCTTTTCCAAAAAGTTACAAAGGCTTTTTGGATGGTGTGCCAACCGTGCGTGGATAGGTCAATGGGGTTGAAGCTACTTTGTCTACGACAACAAGTGAACGGACAGGTTCAGCTGGAATGGTGACGTTATAGACCGCCCGTAATTGACCTCCAAGAATGGTTATGGCCTGCTCGGCATCTTGCACTTCTGGCTCAATGTCAAAACCTTTAGGTGCAAGCCACATGCCACCAACTTTACACAAGGGCAAACAGTATTCGGCGAGGGTCGCTAAATTGGCGACAGCCCGAGCAGTAACCAGCGCAAAATGCTCGCGCCAGCGCCGTTCGCGGCCCACAACCTCGGCCCGTTCGACCTCAACCAAGACCCGCTCAAGCTGTAATTCTTGAGCCACATGGCGCAAAAATTCGGCCTTCTTGCCGATCGATTCGATCAGTAAAACTTCGGTCTCGGGCCATAAAATCGCTAAAGGAATACCTGGTAAGCCCGCGCCTGAGCCAATATCGGCCAAACTGGCGGGAGCTTGCTCGCAGGTCGTCGCTAACGAAAACGAATCCAACAGATGGCGGCGGGTTGCTTCGGGCAAGGTCGAGGGCGCAACTAAATTCATGCGCTCACTCCATTGCGTTAGCAACGCCACATACTGCTCCAAGCGGTCGATTTGGCTCGTGGTCAGGGTTAGTTGCCACTCAGCCAGGGTGGTTTGCAATAGTTCACGATCGATCATTTTTGTTTTGATAACCTATAGTGCATTTCAGCTTGCTCATATAAGCCTAGATTATCATAAACCCGCCCAATTGCTGCATGTAATTGTTGCGGACGGCGACTGGTTGGCAAGGCTGCCTTCCATTGTTTAACCGCAGCAGCTGGAAAATCGCGGTCGCTATACATTTGAGCGAGCCGTTCACGATCAAGCTTGCGTTCGGGTGTAAGAAAATTCTCGAAGGAATGACCACACTCGCAGATCCAGTGTTCACGCACATCAATCACATGACCACAATTGGGGCAATCGAAGGTTTGCTCAGTGCCACAGTTGCTACATTCACCAGTGCTTTGGGTCGGCGTGCCACAAAATGCGCAGGGAGCTTCGAGATTTTGCGGTGGCTTGGGCACATTCGTTGGAATATTGCCAAGCACTGGAGCTGGCTCAGATGCTACTTCAGCGACCATCGGGGCAAAACCAAAGCCAGCCATTGGCTGATCAAGCTCGATTGGCACTGGCTCGAACATAGCCGCAGGTGGCTCGTCGAAACTAGTTAAGCTGCTGGCAGGTGCTGCTGGCGCTGGTGTTGGGGCGACTGGTGGCGGCGCTGGTGGTGCTGGTGGCGGTTTATGTGGCTCGAAGGTCGAAAGAAAATCGGCAGCCTCGCTTTGGGCTAATTCTTCTAGCCCGCGCCGCGCCGCAGTATTATCAGGATTAATAGAAAGCACAAGTTGTAAGCAGTCGCGCTTTTGGGTGCGAGTTTCAACGACTCCACTGAGCCAAAGCCAAGCGGATTCGTTTTTGGAATCGGTAAGGAGTACTTTTTGGAGATGCTGGCGAGCTAGCTCACGCTGGCCTGCTCGCACAGCGGCGATGCCTTTGGCAAGTTCATCATCGATTGTCATAACGGTAATCCATCGCTAATAAAGACATTCATT
This sequence comes from Herpetosiphon gulosus, assembly GCF_039545135.1. Lineage (NCBI taxonomy): Bacteria > Bacillati > Chloroflexota > Chloroflexia > Herpetosiphonales > Herpetosiphonaceae > Herpetosiphon > Herpetosiphon gulosus. The sequence continues at coordinate 216,079 of NZ_BAABRU010000013.1, forward strand.
GGCTATTTTTAAGGATACACCGATTTTGACATAGATTTGGCTTGTTGCAAATAAAGATTGGCTAAGGAATTAGGATTGAGCCACTTGGCGGTGGAACTCGGCTTCTTGGTTGCGACCAATCTTATCGTAGGCTTGGGCCAACTTTCGGTGCAACATCACCACATGCGAGCCATCTTTGAGCGCTCGATCCCATTGGCGAGCAGCAGGCTCCCAACGCTCCATCAAGGCATAGCGCTGGCCCAGCCCTTCGTGATCGATGCCATCGGGAAAGAAAATGTAGTGACGTAACCCTTCGCCGCATGGGCAGCGAGTGGTTTCCCATAAGTTTATTGTACTATCACATGAGGGGCAGGTGAGAATAATATTCTCGCCACAAACTTGACAATCGAGCTTGCTACTATCGGTATTCGATTGACAAAATGGGCATTGAATCAGGTTGCTACTGGCAGCGGCGATCGCCACAATTGGCGTTGGCTCATGAATTGGCGGGGCTGGTTTATTTTGCACTTCGAGGGCCGCGATGCCTCGTTGAGCGGCTTCGTTGCTTGGGTTGATCAACAAAACCCGCACAAGGCAATCGCGGCGCTGCTCGGGCGTATCCACAATTGCGCTCATCCAGAGCCACGCCAGTTCGTTCCGTGCATTCAGAGCAATCACTTGGGTCAGGAAATCACGGGCTGCTGCACGTTGGCCTGCTTTGGCGGCAGTAATACCTTCAGCCAATAAATGCGTTTCATGCACGGACGACATAGGAACTCCTTCTATCTATAATCTAACGTGGTTCGAGTGCAATCCATTCTTGCACTGGGCTAGCCACGTCGCTGCTTGGTTGATGATGTTGTAACTCCCCAGCGTGGAATGATGATCGGATGAATGGCCCTGCAAAAGTTGCTCGAAAGCCCAATTGCTGGCCATGATCGCGATACAAGCCATAACGCTCAGGAGGAATATATTCGCTCACTGCTACATGGTTCAGTGATGGTTGTAAATATTGACCAATCGTGACTAGTTCAACCCCAACCTGTTTAAGATCATCCATGGTTTGGTAGATTTCGTCGGTTGTTTCGCCTAAACCCACCATAAACCCCGATTTAGTTGTGATCTGCGGGGCAAACTCACGACTGCGGGCTAATAATTCAAGCGATCGATCATAATCGCCTTGGGGCCGCACACTCTTAAACACGCTACGAACGGTTTCGATATTGTGATTGAGCACATGTGGTTCGGCATCCAATACCGTTTTGAGCGCTTCGGCCTCACCTTTGAAATCGGGAATCAAGACCTCAACCTCGGCCTCGGGTAAGCGTTGGCGAATCGCGCTGATGGTGCGGGCAAAGTGCCGAGCGCCACCATCCTTGACATCATCGCGAGCTACCGCCGTAACCACCACATATTTCAAGCCCAAGCGAGCAGCGGCTTCGGCCACATTGCTCGGCTCACGTGGATCAAGCGGGAAAGGCTTGCCAGTCGTAACATCGCAATAATGACAACGCCGGGTACAACGATCGCCGCCGATCATAAATGTAGCAGTGCCATGGCCAAAGCATTCGGCAATGTTGGGGCACGATGCTTCTTCACACACAGTATTCAGATTCAGATCACGCAGTAATTGACGGACATTACGCAACTCTGGCGAAAGCACGGGTTTGCGTAACCACTCTGGTTTACGCTGACGATGCGGTGTTGATGGCATACCAACCTCACGTTAAGCAGCACATGCAGCATTGCAAGTGACGGCAGACGAATGTGGCACCAGCTTGCCTTTAAGCCAGCGATAACCCTCACTCGCTATTGTAAAAAATTATTTAAGCCATTGCGATAACCCAAAAGCACCACTTTAGGCCATCGGTGATCCTGCCCATATGGGGGACATTGCAACGAATTCTAGGGCAGACTAAGGCCAAAAAGGCTAGGATTAAGCTTGGCAATTTGCGCCAAGTATAGCACGAAGTTGGTGCATTCAACCAAGCGGCTGTGCTATAATTTAACGAGATGCGGCAAGCAAGGAATATGGAACTTCATGGCCAAACAACGTACAATTTTCGTCTGCCAACAATGTGATGCGCAGTTTCCCCGTTGGATGGGTCGTTGTACCGAATGTGGTTCGTGGGATAGCTTAGTTGAACAAGTTATCACAAAATTAGCAGGTACGACAGGCGGTAGTACTCGTTCACCTATTGGAGTGAGCGAGCCATTACGCTTGCCCGATATTCAACTTGGCGATGTTCAACGTTTGCCAGTTCGTGGCAGCGAATTTGCTCGCGTGCTAGGCGGCGGGATTGTGCCTGGCTCATTGGTGCTGATTGGCGGCGATCCTGGGATTGGTAAATCGACGCTGTTGCTCGAACAAAGTGCCGCCTTGGCGGAAACTGCTGGTGATGTGTTGTATATCTCAGCGGAAGAATCGCAGCAGCAGATTAAGCTTCGCGCCACACGTTTGGGCTTATCGGCGCAGCGTTTATATATTTTGGCCGAAACCAGCCTTGATACGGCGATTGCCACAATTGAACGCATGAAACCAGTCTTGGTGATCGTTGATTCAATTCAGACCGTGTATAGTGAGGCTATAACCTCGGCGGCAGGCAGCGTTTCGCAGGTGCGCGAAGGGGCGCTGCGGCTCCAACGGGTCGCAAAACAACATAATATTTCAATTATGTTGGTTGGCCATGTGACCAAAGAGGGTGCGATTGCTGGGCCACGTGTACTTGAGCATATTGTTGATGTGGTGTTGTACCTTGAGGGCGAACGGTTTCATCAATATCGCCTATTGCGCAGCGTCAAAAATCGCTTTGGCTCAACCAATGAAGTTGGGGTTTTCGAGATGAATCAAGGTGGGATGGTCGAAGTGACCAATCCATCGCAGATTTTCTTGGCCGAGCGTAGTACCAACTCGCCTGGCTCAGCGGTCGCAGTGATGTTAGAAGGTACGCGCCCCTTGTTATTGGAAGTGCAAGCCCTGACTAGCCATACTGCCAATGCTCAACCACGCCGAACCGCTAATGGCTTTGATCAAAACCGCTTAGCGATGATCATTGCAGTGCTCTCAAAGCGGGTTGGTGTGCCATTGTTCAATCAGGATATTTATGTTAATGTGGTAGGCGGTTTGAAAGTGACCGAGCCAGCGATCGATTTAGCGGTGGCCACGGCGATAACTTCATCATTTCGCAACCAACGCGTTGAACCAAATACCGTTTTAATTGGCGAAATTGGGCTTTCGGGCGAATTACGTTCGGTAAGCCAGCTTGATCGGCGTTTGAACGAAGCCGCCAAGTTGGGTTTCCATAACGCAATTGTGCCCCAGATCGATGCCTTACCGCAGATCGATGCGTTTCAGGTTACTGGCATTCGTTCATTGATTGAAGCAGTACGAGCTGCTTTAATTGGTGCGCCGCGACCATCACCTGGTGAGCCGCCAACGGCCAAGCCAACAACCGACCATGATGATTAAGTGTGAATTGTGGATGTGCTCACGAGGAGATTTATGACGATTTCGGAAAAAAAGGCTGTACCTGTAAACAGAAATCGCTTACTTAGCATTGATTTTTGGGTTCGCATTCTGGGGATGGTTGTGCTTGGCTATGTTGGCTGGTATTTTAGTTCAAGCTCAGCGAGTAATCCCGCTACCGAAGACGAAATCTTGGCAATGCAATTGTTAACGCTTTCCGGGGCTGGTTTGGGTTTATTAATTACCCATCGCGTAACGTTATACCCGATTCGCGATATTAATCAGCGCTTGCGCCGCAGTACTGCCCAAGAAATGCTTGCTTTAGGTTTAGGTACGTTGTTGGGGGTTGTGATTGGGGCTTTATTAGCGATCCCACTGAGCCATTTACCTGGTCTTTTAGGGAGTTATTTGCCTGCAATTGCCAGCTTTTTTACGATCTATTTTAGTATTGTGGCTTTCGAGTATCACAAGAAAAATTTAGTCAATTTTGGCATTTCACTCCAAACATCCAAAGCTCGTCCAGTTAAAGAAGCTGTCCCGATGCGTCGAACATGTTTGGTTGATACGAGCGCAATTATTGATGGTCGGGTTTTGGCGGTTGTCCGTAGCGGCTTTCTCGATGGCATTTTGGTTGTACCGCGTTTTGTGCTCAACGAACTGCAATTATTGGCCGATTCGAGCGATGATATGAAGCGGATGCGTGGCCGACGCGGCCTAGATATGCTCGAAGAAATTCGCAAAGATGATCAACTGCGGCTTGAAATGCCCAACGAAGATGTTGCCAATGCTCGTGGCGTTGACCAGAAATTGGTGACGTTGGCGTTACAAGATGGCCATGCCTTGATCACCAACGATAAGAATTTGAGCCAAGTTGCCGAATTACAAGGCGTGCAGGTACTCAATTTAAATGTACTTTCCGATGCGGTGCGCCCACCAGTTGGCGCTGGCGAAATGCTGGTCGTGAAAGTGCGTGAAGAAGGCCGCGAACGCGAACAAGGCATTGGCTACCTTGAAGATGGCACAATGGTGGTCGTCGAAGATGCCCGTGAACGGATTGGCGATGAAGTTCGGGTGATTGTCAGTCGGGTTTGGACGAACGACCGTGGTCGCATGGTTTTTGGGCGAATCATGGGCAGTGCTGGGGCATTTTACGGGGGCAAAAACGATGCGAGCAATTATCCAGCGCGTAGCTAGTGCCAGCGTCACCGTTGCCGAGCAGATTGTCGGCCAAATTAACGCTGGCTTGTTGGTATTGCTGGCGGTTAGTCCCAGTGATACCAGCGACGATTTGCAAAAACTCGCCGATAAAATCCTCAATTTGCGGATCTTCCCTGACGAGCAGGATCGTTTTGATCGTTCGTTAATTGATTGCCAAGGCCAATTGCTAGTCGTTTCGCAATTCACGCTCTATGCCGATACCCGTAAAGGCCGTCGGCCATCGTTTACTGGGGCAGCTGCTCCGGCTTTGGCTGAGCCAATGGTTGAACAATTTATTGCCTATTGTCGTGGGCAAGGAATTACGACCGCTAGTGGTCAGTTTGGCGCGGCGATGCAAGTGCAATTGATTAATGATGGCCCAGTCACAATTATTTTGGATACTGCGGAGTGGCAGCATGGCCGAGGTTGATGATTCTGAGCAGGTGTTGGTGCAATTAGCCCAAAGCCTGCATCGCCATCGCTTGAACGGAGTCGCTCAATTGTTTCTGCGATCGGGTCAGGTTGCCAGCATTGTTTTGAGTCAGCTGTGTTTATTTGGCCAAGCCTTTGTGCCAATCCAGCTACGACAGCGCCTCGCAAGCTATGCGAATGCCTTAGAAACCGAGGCCAGTTGGCAACGCTTAATTGAGCATCTGAATGCCCTAGAAAGTTGACAAAGCATTAACGATGGGCTACACTCAGCGCAATTACGCCTATCCGCCTACTTGCTGCAAGCTATGTCAGTTGTGAGGGCCAACCCGTGTCTCCCTTTGAGATTCTTGTCGTGTCACTCATCTTAACCCTAGCAATTGCCTTGCCCTTTGTCTATGCACGGCTAGTTACTGGTGGACGTAAGATTAATCGCCGCCCTCTTCCCCCAATTGATCTGATCAATAGTGCCTTGGCACGTTCTGCTGAAACTGGCCAACCGATCCATGTTTCGCCTGGCAGTGGCTCGCTTGATGGCTCGACGATCAACCCAGAAACTTTAGCTGGTTTGGTCTTAGCCCAACGGATCACCGATATTGCGGCGCGGCGCGGGGCTGGAATTGCGGCTTCAAGTGGCGATCCAATTGCTCATTTGGCCTTGCGGGGCACGGTTCGCCGCGCCTATCGTGATGCTGGCTATAGTGAAGATTATCGGCCTGAGCTGATTCAGCTGTTGGCTGCCAATGATCCAATTGCCTTTTCGGCTGGTTTAAGTAATCGGATTACCAGCGAACCAATGGAGGCCAGTATTACAGTTGGCTCATTTGAGCAAGGCTATTTATTGTTTGCTGAGCCGGGGCGTGCCCATAATATTTTGCAAATTGCTGGAACCACCGATCAACAAGCCTTGACAGCAGCACTGCTGACGGCCAATGGCACCTTGTTGGGTGAGGAGATCTATGCGGCTGAGGCCTATATTGCCCCAACACCCTTGGGATTTGCCCGCATCTTAACCCATGATGTCCTCCGTTCGGTCATTATTGGGGTCATTATTCTTGGGATTATTTTGGTTTCTTTAGGCCAATTAGCAATCTTGCCACAAGATTTTCCATTGCTGCCTAGATAAAGGATGGGTGGGATGCGTCGAATTGACCTGCTCCGCAATCCAAAGCGCTTAATTCCTATTTTGATCGGCAGCGTTGCCGGTATTTTCGTTTTAATTGATCGCCTTTTTCCTGGGATTGGCAGTATTAATAATGGCAGCCAAATTTTGCTCAATTGGGCAACCGTTATTGCTGCGTTCGCGCTGATTGCTGGTTCAATCAATGTTATTATTCATCATATTAAACGTTTAGCCTCAACCGATCCCAAACGCTGGTATAGTATCGCGCTGCTCTTGGGGGTGATTATCCCACCCGTGTTGGCAGTCTATGGCTATACGACCCAAGGCCGGGCCAATGTCTTGGAATTAGGTTTATTTCAAGATGTTATTCGCTGGGTTTATGCTCCAATCAGCATTAGCCTCTTGGCCCTGCTGACATTTTTTGCTTTAACTGCGGCAATTCATGCCTTTGGTGCTGGCCAGCGTGAAGCAGTGATTGTGGTCAGTGTTGCCTTGGTATTTTTAGTGTTGCAATTGCCATTGCTCGCAGGCTTGCCCTATTTGGGCGAGACCTTGGGCTGGATTCAACGCTACATTGTGATGGCTGGCCTACGCGGCTTGATCTTTGGGGCGGCAATTGGTGCTATTGTTGCAAGTATTCGCATCTTACTCGGGATTGATCTCCCGTATTTGGATCGCTAGGAGGCGGCCTCAATGAATTGTCCTCGCTGTGGCACGCCCAATACTCCTGATCGCCAATTTTGTGGGCAATGTCAAGCGCCTTTGGCTGCAACCTCAAGCGCTAGTAACGATCTCCCACCATGGCTGCAAGATCTTGATCAGCAACAAACGGTTGTGCCTGCCAAACGCGGCACATCGAGCCTACCCCCATGGTTGCAAGAAGAAAGTCCGCCGCCGCCAGTTGCTGCAAGTGCTGAGGCTATCCCTTCATGGTTACAAGAATCGGCAGCGCCAACCCCAGCACCGAATGTTCCACCAGCACCCGCCAATAGCGAGGAGCTTCCGCCATGGCTGCGTGATTTGCAAGCAACTGCTCCTGCCTTGCCTGCTGACGAACCCTTGCCAACTGCTCCCCGTTCCGAGCAGCCCTTGCCTAATTGGTTATCCGATTTGCAATCAGGTTCAGCAACCCCACCAGAAGTACCAGTAGCAAGTGCAGATGTGCCATCGTGGTTGCAAGGCTCAGTTGAAGCAGCCCCACCAGCACCCAAGCCAAGTGCTAATGCTGATGTGCCATCGTGGTTACAAGAACCAGCCTTGCCAACAACCCCGCCACCAGCCCCACCAGCAGCAAGTGGCGATGTGCCGTCGTGGTTGCAAGGCTCAGTTGAAGCAGCCCCACCAGCACCCAAGCCAAGCGCCAATGCAGATGTGCCGTCATGGTTGCAAGAGCCAGCCTTGCCAACAACCCCGCCACCAGCAGCACCAGCAGCAAGTGCAGATGTGCCATCGTGGTTGCAAGGCGCGGTTGAGGCTGCTCCACCAGCGCCCAAGCCAAGCGTCAATGCAGATGACGAGCCGATGCCAGCTTGGTTGCAGCAGTTGCGACCAAGCGAACCTGCCCCACCACCAGGCATTGCTTCATTCGTTGAAGATAATGATGAGCCAGTGATTGCCCGACGTGGTGGGACTGGTAACTTACCCGATTGGTTGAAAGATTTTGATACCGAGCCGCCAGTGGTGCAGTTATCTGAAGTCGATTTAGATGCCGCTGGTTCAAGCGATGACGTTCCGCCATGGCTTAAGCCTGCAACTGCTCCATTAACTCCGCCAGCAGCCCCGGCAGCAAGTGGCGATGTGCCGTCGTGGATGCAAGCCGAATCAGCCCCACCCGCACCGCCCGTAGCAAGCGCTGGCGATGATGTACCAGCGTGGTTGCGCGGCGATTTGGATGCTACGCCGCCAGTAGCTCCGGCAGCGAGTAGCGATGTACCAGCGTGGATGCAAGCCGAATCATCGCCACCCGCACCGCCCGTAGCAAGTACCGGCGATGATGTACCAGCGTGGATGCAAGCCGAATCATCGCCACCCGCACCGCCCGTAGCAAGTACCGGCGATGATGTACCAGCGTGGATGCAAGCCGAATCATCGCCACCCGCACCGCCCGTAGCAAGCGCTGGCGATGATGTACCAGCGTGGTTGCGCGGCGATTTGGATGCTGCACCGCCAGCAGTTCCGGCAGCGAGTGGTGATGTGCCGTCGTGGCTGCAAGCTGAATCAGCACCACCCGCACCGCCCGTAGCAA